>JBAREU010000063.1:0-5875 GCA_049796515.1 Solirubrobacterales bacterium | reverse complement strand
ACCGGCAAAGAGGAGCTAGCCAACCCCTCTTGTCCTGCCAACTCCAAGATCGGCCGCGCGATCGGCGGTGCCGGAGTCGGCTCCCAGCTCACCTACGTCCCTGGCTCGCTCTACCTCGCCGGTCCCTTCGGCGGCGCACCTCTCTCAGTCGTCGGCATAGTCCCCGCGGTAGCCGGACCCTTTGACGTCGGCACCGTCGTCGTCCGCCAAGCGCTAAAGATCGACCCCCGCACGGCAGAAATCACCGCCGATGGGGCCAAATCGGACCCGATCCCCCACATCCTCGCCGGCATCCCGCTCTCGGTCAGGGAGATCCAGGTGGATGTCGACCGACCGAAATTCACCTATAACCCGACCGATTGCGAGCGCTTCGCCACCGATGCGGCGATCTGGGGCGGAGGGACCGACGTCTTCAGCCTCGCCGATAACTCTCCAGTCAAAAAACAGGACCGCTTCCAAGCAGCTGACTGCGCCCGCCTCGGCTTCAAACCCAGCCTCAGCCTGAAGCTGAAGGGCGGCACCAAACGCGGCGATCACCCGAAACTGAGAAGCGTCTACACGCCAAAAGCGGGCGATGCAAACCTCGAGGACCTCGTCCTTCGCTTCCCCCGCTCTGCCTTCCTCGACCAGGGCCACATCAGAACGATCTGCACCCGCGTGCAGTTCGCCGCCAAAGCTTGCCCCAACCGCGCGATCTACGGCCACGCCCGCGTCTTTACCCCGGTCCTAGACGAACCGCTCGAAGGACCGCTCTACCTTCGCTCCTCCAACCACAACCTCCCAGACGTCGTCTTGGCCCTACACGGGATCGTCGACGTCGAAGCGGTAGCCAGAGTCGACTCCAAACAGGGCGGACTGCGGGTCAGCTTCACCGATGTCCCCGATGCTCCAGTGACCAAAGCCGTGGTCACCATGCAGGGCGGCAAAAAGGGCCTGATCGTCAACAGCACCGATCTCTGCCTCGCCAAGCGCCGCGCAAACGTCCGCCTCGACGCCCACAGCGGCAAGCGGGTCACGGTCGAGCCTGTGGTGCGGGCTAGCTGCAAGAAGCAGTCGAGCAAACGTCGCTGACACGGCGGTACTTGGGCTTAACTCAAAGCACCCGATCGGGGACGAACGGGGTCCAGCGCTCCGAGGCGAAGGGCTGCGATGCCTTGCGCACCGTTGCCGCAATCTTCGGGCCGATCTCGCCAGGTTCCTCGAAGATCGCGCGCACGAGCGTCTCCGCATCGGCTGCCGGTCCAAGCGCCAGGGCGGCGGCGGCATCGAGCAGTTGCTCCTGGGTGAGCTCCTCGGCGGTTCGTCTTTCGGCCGGGATCGCCGCGAGGGCGACCGGATGCTCGTCGATGCAAAACGCACCGAAGCGGGAGACGAAGACGAGGACCTCGTCGACGCTCGTGCCGTCGTCGTCCAGGTCGAAGCGGGCTCGCAGCTTGCCCAAGCGGTAGCTGAGCTCCGACCAGGTGAGCTGGGTGAACTGGGCGGCGGTGACCCAGAGGACGGTCGCGCAGACCGCCGTGCCCGGGCTGGGGAAGAGGGTGGCCGGCATCGAGCCGTAAACCGTCGGCTGTGCCGCCACTCCGACGTCGAAGTCGTGCAGGCGTCCGGTCAGGGCCAGCACTGCACGGTCCTCCCCCTCGGGGAAGTGGGCGAACTTACGCTCGAGCGTTCCCGGGGCGGCGTTGGATCCGAAGGCAAGCACCGGCAGCCGCCCACTGCCGTCGGAAGTGAATCGGGCGAGGACGCGCTCCCGTTCTGCCGAGGTCAGATCGTCGACTGCCTCGACCCCGGCGTCGGTTACTCGATATGAGCCCGCCGGTCGCTGCCAGGGATAGCCGAGCGCCTGTTCGAGCAACGCGGTTTCATAGGGGCGCGGCGGAAACGCGGCGACCAGAGTCCGGATGAACTCTTCGAACTGCCGATCGTCCATCATGAGACGATCGAGCAACTCCGGCTCCCCAAACGACGGCCACGCGGACACAGCCTCAGGCTAGCGGGGATGGCCATCGTCCTGGCGGCGGCAGCGGTGCTTGCCGCCGGCTGCGGTGGTGCGACCGATGCGGACGTGCCAGCCGAGGTTGGCAACCGGCCGACCCCCGACCGAAAAGACGCAGCCACTGAGACTGTTCGCCCTTCTCGCTGCCCACCCAGCCTGCCCAGCTGTCGCAGCGCCGAAGGGCGGATCGCCTATGTTGAGCGGGTCGATCCCGATGGCGACGGTGACGCCCATTTTGTCATCGTCGATCCGCAGGGCATCACCCTGCCGGGCCTGACCGCGATCGACGTTCGCAGGGGCTTGCGGCCGGTTCCGCTACCCGGCGTGGGGGAGCTGATCAGCGCCGCGGGCCCCGTCCAAACCGGCTCCTACGGTCAGAGTCAGATCCACGCACTCGAACTGCACGTCGCCGGCCCGTAGCAGCGGCATCGAACCTTTGTTTGCTCTGCAAGGCCGAAGCAATCGCGGTTGACGCCCCTTGAGTTGGGTACTACCGTGTGTATAGGGGATTGAGGATGACGACAGGGGAGTCTCCGTCACGATCTGGTGAGTTCCGGCCGCCGGCGATGCCGTGTGATGCGTGGTGAACCGCGCGGGCGATGGCCAGGTCGATTCGCTGAAGACAATTCGGGTTGAGCTCGTCGCCCGTCTGCGGGACCGCCTGTCGGAGATCGAAGACGCGATCTTCGGCCGCGCTCGAACCCTTGCCGCGCGGGAAGGGGAAGAAGACCCCGAGTACGTGGCCGGGCTGCGTGCGGCGGTCAGCGAAGGGCTCGACTACGCCCTCGCCCACATCGAAAAAGGCGAGGACTGGACGGGCCCGATCCCGTCCGCGGCGGCGGCCCAGGCGCGGCGTTCGGCCCGTGGTGGTGTGAGGCTCGACACAGTGCTGCGTCGCTACGCGGCTGGCGACAGGCTGCTGGGTGACTTCATCATGGACGAAGCCGACCGCTTTCCCAGCCAGGCGCTGCGCAAGGTACTGAGGACCCACGGGCCGCAGGTCGACCGGCTGATGGCGACCGTGGCGACCGAGTACATGGATGAGGTCGCGCGCATGAAACGCTCGCCGACCCAGCTCCTCGCCGAACGGGTTCAGCGCCTGATCGCCGGCGAGAGCATCGCCGACATGAGCAGCCTTGAGTACCCCTTCGACGCCTGGCACCTCGGCCTGATCGGCAAGGGCACCACCGCCGAGGCTTGCGTGCGCGCCCTGGCGGCGGGGCTGGACAGCCGCGTTCTCGTCGTACCGCGCGGAAATGGAATCGTCTGGGCGTGGCTCGCTGCCCGGCGACCGCTGTCCGTACCCGACGTGGAGGGCCTGCTCACCGCCGACCTCGCTGGAGATGCCACGCTCGCGGTTGGCGAGCCGCGGCGCGGGATCGATGGTTGGCGTCTTACCCACCGCGAGGCGCAGGCGGCGCAGGAGGTGATGTTGCGCAAGCCGCAGCGGCTGACGCGAGCCCGCGATGTGATCCTGCTCGCCGCGGTGCTGCGAGATGACTCTCTCGCCAAATCGCTGTTCGAGACCTACCTGGCGCCGCTCGAGGGCCACGGCGACTCCGGCGCTGTGCTGCGCGAAACGCTGCGGGCGTATTTCTCGGCCGGCCTCAACGCGGCGACGGCCGCCGCTGCGCTCGCGGTCGACCGCCATACCGTCCAACGCCGTCTGCGCAAGGTCGAGGAGGCTCTCGGCAGGCTGCTCCCGGATTGCAGCGCCGAGCTGGTCGTCGCGTTGAGCCTGGATGAGCTCGAGACAGAGACGGGTCCCGACGCTCTGCAGGCCGCTGACTGACGGCCGAGAACCAGCTCTTGACCACCGGCGCGACATCATGGCCAAGCGACCCCCGACGCACGCGCCACATTGGGGTACCGGCGCTGTAACCCCCGGTGATACATATGAGTGCCCCCTTTCGGGGTGACGCATATAAGTGCCCCCGCAGGGGTGAGCGTTTAGCAGACAATATATCTCTCAATCGGTCTCGAGGATGCCTGTGATGCCTGGGTCGCCCAATGCCGTCAAATCCTTGCCTTCCACCGTCTCGGAAGATTTGCCGAGACGGTCGGCGGTAGCGCCGGGCTCGAAGGTACGACGTTCGTCCAGCACTCTCTCCAAGATCGCTTGGGTCCCGCAGCGCGACCTCGGTCACTCCGATTGGTTGGCGACCGGCCGTCGCCTCGGTGCGATCGGCCGCTGCAGCCAGTGGTGGATCGGCGATTGGGTTCGCTACGGCACTTCGAGGTGGGGGGAAAAATATGCCGAGGCCGCCCGGGTCACGGGCTACGACGTCGCCAGCCTGAGGAACATGGCGTGGGTCGCCTCTCGGTTCGATTTGTCACTACGTAATGACAAATTGACCTGGAGCCATCACGTCCTCCTGGCGCCGCTCGAGCCCGACGAGCAACGGGGGTGGTTGCGGCGCGCGAGTGAGGAGAGGCTTTCGGTCGCCGACCTGCGGCTCGAGCTGCGCGGCCTGCGCAACGGAAGACGAAAGTCGTCCGTGGTCGGGGCCGCCACAACGAGGGACAGCGAGGTCGAGGTCTGCCCGCATTGTGGGCACTCGCTGCGCTCGTCTTGAGATTCGCGTTCGGTTGAAGTCGAGGTAAGCCAGGGGACTAGGCGTGGGGGGTGTGAGCAGGTGACGGGGATTGCGGAGTCGGTAATAGCCAGCCCGGTGGAGGATGCCGGCGGGCCGCTCGAGCGCTTGGAGCTGCTCTGCGACAGCGGCTCGCTCGACGTGATCCGGTCTTCCGTCCTCTCGACCCGGATCGGCTCGCTCGCCCGGCCGGGCGACGGGGTGGTCGCCGGGCTCGGCAGCGTCGACGGCCGCCCGATCGCCTGCTACGCGCAGAACGCGAAGTTCCTCGGCGGCTCGCTCGGCGAGGCGCAGGCGGAGACGATCGACCGGTTGTTGCAGCTCGCCGGGCGCTCGCGGTTGCCGGTGGTGAGCGTCATCGAGTCGGGCGGAGCGCGCATGCAGGAGGGGACCGCGGCGCTCTGCGGCTACGGGCGGATCTTCCGCCAGAACGTCCTGCTCTCCGGGGTCGTGCCGCAGATCTCGGTCATCGCCGGCCTCGCCGCCGGGGGCGGTTGCTACTCGCCCGCCCTGACCGACTTCGTCGTGATGACCGAGGATGCGGCGATGTTCCTCACCGGCCCGGCGGTGGTTCGCGACGTCGCCGGCGAGGACGTCGACATGCGCGAGCTGGGAGGCCGCTGGGTGCACGAGCGCAACGGCGTCTGCGACTTCGTCGCGCCGGGCGAGCGCTCGGCGGTCGACCTGGCGCGGGAGTTGCTGAGCTACCTACCGCAGCACTCCGCTGGCGATCTGCCGCAGGCGCCGGCCGCCGGTCCCGACTTGAGCGATCCGGGCGAGTGCGTGCCGCACTCGTCGCGCAGTGTCTACGACGTCCGCGCGGTCAGCGACGGCATCGTCGATGCCGGCTCGCTGCTCGAGGTCGCGCCGCGCTGGGCGCGCAGCGTGGTCACGGCCTTCGCCCGAATCGAAGGCCGACCCGTGGGCGTGGTTGCAAACCAGCCGCGCTACCTCGGCGGGGTGCTCGATACCGAGTCATCGCAGAAGGCGGCCCGGTTCGTCTCGCGCTGCGACGCCTTCGGGCTGCCGTTGCTGGTGCTCGTTGACACGCCCGGCTTCATGCCCGGCGTGCAGCAGGAGCGGGCCGGCGTGATCCGCTTCGGTGCCTCGCTCGTGCGCGCCTTCGCCGCGGCGACCGTGCCGCGGGTGACGGTTGTCCTGCGCAAGGCCTTCGGCGGCGCCTTCATCGCGATGAACTCACGCGACCTGGGGGCCGACCTCGTGTTCGCCTGGCCGGGGGCCGAGATTGGCGTGATGGGCGCGCATCCGGCGACCGGCATCATCC
>JBAREU010000062.1:0-4162 GCA_049796515.1 Solirubrobacterales bacterium | reverse complement strand
GGCTTGGCCCCCTGCGCCAGAGCCGCGCGTTGGCTCGCGCGGCGCGCCTGCATGCGGACAACATGGCCCGCTTCGGCTTCTTCGACCACACCGATCCGCAGGGTCGCGGGGTGGGGGAGCGAGTGGCGATCTTCGACCGCGCTCACCGCTTCGTCGGCCTCGGCGAGAATATCGCCGCCGGCTATCGCTCGGCTGCCCTCACCTGCCGCGAGTGGATGAACAGCTCCGGCCACCGGGGGAACATCCTCAGCCCCACCTACACCCATTTAGGCGTGGGCTTCGCCGGTGGCGGCCCGTACGGCCGTTACTACGTGCAGGTCTTCGGCGCGACCACCAGCGCCAGCTCCAGCCACTTGAAGTGACACTCGGCCTCGGCGAAGCCGGCTTCCCGTAGCCAGCCGAGTTGTGCGGAGAGATCGGCGAGGCGGTCGGTTGGGTCGTCCTGCGTCCGGCCGATCTCGCGCCGGAAGCGCTCGTGGAGTTGTGCGGAGGCGGAGCGGACGAGGTCGAGGTTGGCGAAGACACCGCCGGGCCGCAGCAGCGCGTGGACCTCGCCGAACAGCTCGCGCTTGCGCTCGTCCTCGAGGTGGTGGATCGCCAGGCCGGAGACGATCGCGTCGAACGGCCCGGTGACCGGGAGCGGTGCGCTGAGGTCGTGGGCGCGCAGCTCGACCGCCGGATCCAGCTCGAACCGAGCCGCCGCCTGGGCGAGCATCGGCTCGGACGAATCAAGCCCGATCGCGGCCGCCTCCGGATGACGCTCGCGAACCAGGGCGAGCATGCGTCCGTCGCCGGTCCCCAGATCGAGGAACCGCTCGACCCGCGACGGCAGCGCCGCCAGCAGCATCTCCTCCGCCGTCGCCCGGTGCGGAATCTCGCGCGACAGGTACTCGGCCACCCGCCCCGGATCGGACCACTCGTTGGACATCGGGGCAACGGTAGCCTGCTCGCCCGTGACGGCGGAGCCGATCGTCCAGGGGCTGCTCGCGGCGCTGCCGCCGGGGCCGGTCCTCGACGCGGCTTGTGGGACCGGTCGCCACGCGGCGATCTCAGCCAACTCGGCCGCAACGAGGTCGACGCCGCGGTGTCCGAGCTCGGCCGCGTGCTCGCCCCCGGCGGACGCCTGATCGTCTCCAATCCGCACCCGTTCGCCACCGCGATCCTCGGCTGGCGGGCGGTGTTCGTCGACGCGGACGGACGGCGCTCGATGATCCCCGAGTACCCGCACCTGCACGGCGAGTACACCGCGGCCGGTTTGACGGTTCGCCAGTGCATCGAGCCGCGACTCAGCAGGGAGCGGGCGAGCGCCGGTAGCGCCTGGGTGCTAACCCGGTGCCGGGATCTGCGCCGCCATCTGGGCGTAGCCGGCGGCACTCGGATGGATGCCGGTGTCGCCGCCGATCACCCAGGGCGGTCCCTCCGCCGGGCCTGAGCAGAAGGAGAGTGGGTGGTCGACGAGCAGCTCGTCCTGGCTCGGTTCGGACTGCACGCTGCGACCGTCGACCTGGAAGCCAAGGCTCGAGCAGGAGTAAGCGGACGGGTAGACCGGTGAGACGTCGATGCCGACGTTGAAGTGGGGCGGGGCGATGACCCGCAGGCGGGTGGTGCTGACTTCGGCAGCGACCGAGGCGATCTCCTCGTTCAGCAGCTGGACCATCATCGCGATCTGGGTGGCGCTGTAGGCGAGCGCCGAAGCCGGCACCGATAGCGGGTACTGCATCAGGTAGATCGTCGCGCCCGTGTGTTCGGCCAGCTCGTCGTAGAGCCTCTTCAGGTTGGCCCGCAGGCCGACCGCGGCGAAAGCTTCTTCGATGCATTCGCGGTAGCGGCCGAAGACCTCGGCCCAGATCGCGCAGCCCATCTTGTCGATGCCGAAGAGCATTTCGGAGAGCAGTGGATTGGCGCCCATCGTCATCAGGATGTAGTCGGGTTCTTCCGCCTCGATCCGTTTGGTCGTGTCGTAGAGCTGACCGCCGGCGATCCAGTCGGACGGTTCGGAACCGCTGACGGCGAAGTTCGCGTAGTTGGTCACACCGTGCTCGTTCGCCCACTGCGCCGCCCAGGAGACGTTGTTGGCGAGGCCGTAGTCGGGGGCGTAGACGACAGTGGGGTCTTCGTTGCTGCGATTGGTGGAGTTGGACGAGCAGGCGTCGTCGTAGGTCGTCTTCCCCGGCTTGCATGAGAACAGGCTGGTGAACGACATCTCGGAGCCATCGTCGTAGTAGCCGAAGCCGGCGGTGACAGAGTCGCCGAGCGCCCGCACCTTGGGCCCCTTGCCGGAAGCGATCTCGATCTGGACGGGTACGGTCTGTGCGGCCGTCCGGGCCGAGCCGCTGGCTCCCCGCGTCCGGGCGCTCAGCTCGATTCCCGCCGTTCCGCGGAACCGCTGCGCCGAGCGGTAGATCAACCGGCCTCCGCGGATCCTCGCCCTGCCCTGCTCCGGTTGCTGGGTGATCCGCCAGCGGACCTTGGAGCCGCAGGCGGGCAGCTTCACGGCGACCAGCACGGCGGGCTTGCCACGCAGGCGCGGCACGTCGGCACAGAGGCGGCGGGCGTATCCGCGGGGAATGAGCTGGCGCTCGCGGTCGCTCGAGTCGAGGTCGGCGTGGCCGTCGCGGTTGTCGTCGAGCGCCTCGCTGGCGTTCACGTCGACGGCGTGGCGCTGCCGCAACCGCGCTGTCAGGCGCCGGCTCAGGTCGATCTGATGAACGAAGACGAACCCGCGCCGGGTCTCCGGGATGCGCAGAGCGCCGCCGTTGGCGCGCTCACGAACCGTCCAGGTACGGACCGCTCCGCGCCGGCCAATGGATACCCGCAGCTCGACCCGCTTGCCGACGAGCTGGATCGGGTAGCGAACTGGCACGAGCAATGCGCCGCGCCCCTCCACCGGCGCCGCCAGCCTGACCTTGCCGATCTCCACCGTCGTCGGTCCCTGTGCCTTGGCGCTGGGAGCGAGGACGAGGCCGAGCAGAAGGACCAGCGCAATGCAGCCGCCCATGGAGCGGCTCTCCCCGGCGATCGACATGGACGGCACGTTAGCCGGCCTCGCCTGCTCATAGGATCGGGCGATGGCACCCGTGACCGCGATCGGGCGGTTTGCCGCCGCGGTGACGGGACCGCGCGGTCGCTGGGTTGTGATTGCGGTGTGGATCCCACTTGCCCTCGCCGGCGCGCTCGCGCGGGGGCAGATCGGCGAGGTCACCGCCGCCGGCCAGACCAGCTTCCTCCCCGACGATGCGGAATCGACTCGCGTCGTAAACGCTCTCCAGCGCGGCTACAAGGGTGGGGACGATGTCCCGGCGATCGTTGTCTTCGAGCGCCGAGGAGGCCTCACGCCGGGCGATCTGAACGCGATCGGCCGCCTCGGCGACGGTCTCGACCGGCTCGGGATCGCCGGGGCGACGCCGGTGTTCGACCCGATCTCCAGCAGGTTTCGCGGACCGCTGGGAGAGGTCGCCACGATCGCCCGTGGGGTCGGGCCGATCTCGCCCGACGGCGAAGCGGCGCTGGTCGGGCTCGCGATCGACTCCGACGATCGCGGCGCGATCGTCAAGGGCGTCGACGAGATCCGCACCTACCTCGAGCGGCATCGCCGTCCGGGGCTGCGCTCCTACGTCACCGGCCCCGCCGGGATTGCCGCCGACCTCGAGCAGGTGGTCGACGATGCCGGCCAGACCCTGCTGCTGGCGACGCTCGGGCTGGTATCGGTGCTCCTCCTGCTCGTCTACCGCTCGCCGGTTCTCGCCCTGCTGCCGCTACTCAGCGTCGGTGCCGCCTACCTGATCGCGATCGGTCTCGCCTACGCGTTGATCGAGGCCGGCTGGATCGTGGTCAACGCCGAGGGCACGATGCTGTTGCTGGTCCTCGTCTTCGGCGCCGGCACCGATTACTCGCTGCTGCTGGTCCGTCGTTACCGCGAGGAGTTGGAGAAGGGAGGGGAGCCCGCCGCCGCCCTACCCGCGGCGCTCACCGAGAGCGCCCCCGCGATCGCCGCCTCGGGCGGCACGGTGATCGCGGCGATGCTGGTGCTGCTGCTGGCCGACCTGCAGTCGACCCACTGGCTCGGCCCGATCCTCGCGGTCGGGATCGCGGTCATGCTCGCCGCCGCCTTCACTCTCCTGCCGGCGGTTCTCTCGCTGCTCGGGAGACGGGCCTTCTGGCC
>JBAREU010000061.1:0-2007 GCA_049796515.1 Solirubrobacterales bacterium | reverse complement strand
GGCTGGCGCCGATCGCCGGCCGCTACTCGGATCGTGTCGGGCGGCGCATCCCGTTCGTGGTCGGCATCGGCATCTGCGCCTGCTCGATGGTCGGCATCGCCGCGGCGCAGGCGCTGGAGCCCGTGCTGGCGGCGCTGATCCTCGGCTCGCTGGGCGCCGGTATCTGCTTCGCTCCGGCGCTGACGACTCTCTCGGAGACGGCCGATCTGAGCGGACTCCAGCAAGGCTTCGCCGCCGGACTGTCCAACATGGCCTGGGCTGCGGGACAGACCGCGGGGGCGCTCGCGGGCGGAGGTGTCGCCAGCGCCACTGGGTACGCGGTACCGAGCCTTGCGGTCGCGGCGCTGCTCCTCTTCACCTCCGCCTATGCCTACCGTTCCCTGGCGCCGCCATTGGTCCGCCCGGCGGCGAGCTAGACGATCGCTTAGGCGGCTAGCGTACGCGGGCGATGACGGATACCTGGCGCAACTGGACGGGAGACCAGCGTTGCGCACCGTTCGAGGTCGTCCGGCCGCGCGACCGCGAGGAGCTGGCGGCTGCGATTGTTGCCGCCGCGGGGGCCGGACGCACGGTGAGCCTCGTTGGCGCCGGTCACTCCTTCACCGGGGCGGCGCTGACCGACGGCACGATGATCGACGTCGCGGCGCTGAGTGGCACGATCGACGCCGACCCAAGCTCGGGCCTGGTCAAGGTGGGGGCGGGCACCGTGCTCGCCGATCTCAACGAGGAGCTGCACCGGCTCGGCCTGGCGATGGAGAACCTCGGCGACATCGACCGCCAGACGATCGCCGGAGCGATCTCCACCGGCACTCACGGCACCGGCGCGAAGTTGCGCAACATCTCCGCCCAGGTCGAGGGCATGGAGCTGGTCCTCGGCGACGGAAGCGTGCGCGAGCTGGACGGCTCCGAGCCCGACCTGCTGCGGGCGGCGCGGGTCGGCGTCGGTGCTCTCGGCGCGATCTCCGCGGTGACCCTGCGCTGCGTGCCCGCCTTCGTCCTCGAGCGGATCGATTCGCCGCAGCCGCGCGAGGAGGTGCTCGACAGCTTCGAGCAGCGGGCCGAAGCCAACGACCACTTCGAGCTCTTCACCTTTCCCTATGCGGACTCGGCGTTGGTGCTGGAGCGCAACCGGGTGGAGGGGCCGCCGCGGCCACGCGGCCGGCTCGCCGCCCAGCTCAACGACGTCGTGATCGAGAACTGGGCGCTTGAGGCGCTCTCGGCCGCGGGCCGGCTGGTCCCCGCGGCGATCCCCCGCCTCTCCGGCCTCGCCGCGAGGCTCGCCTCGGGCGGCAAGACCATCGACCGCAGCGATCGTGTCTTCGCCAGCGACCGCCGCGTCCGCTTCACCGAGATGGAGTACGGCGTGCCGCGCGAGCGCGGACCGGAGGCGGCGCGGCGGGTGATCGAGTGGGTGCGAGCCAATCGCTACCCGGTCTTCTTCCCGATCGAGGTGCGCGTGGCCGCCGGAGACGACGCTCTACTCAGCCCCTCGCACGAGCGCGATACCGCTTACATCGCCGTGCATCAGTACCGCGGGATGGAGTGGCGCCCCTTCTTCGAGGCGGTCGAGGGGATCATGCGCGACTACGGGGGTCGTCCGCACTGGGGCAAGCGCCACTTCCAGACCGCCGCGACGCTGGCGCCGCTCTATCCCGCATGGGAGACGTTCCAGATGGCGCGCGACGAGCTCGATCCCGAGCGGGTATTCGCCAACGAGTACGCGAGCCGCGTCCTCGGGCCCTAAATCAGAGGAACACCTTCCCCTCGCCTCTGTACGTCGGGACCACGTCGACGATCTCACCACCGTCGACCAGGTGAAGCGCATCGAAGCGCTCGCACAGCTCGCCGGCCTTGGCGTGGCGAAGGTAGACGCGATCGCCGATCGACAGCAGCGCCGCGGTTGGGCCAAGCAGGGGCGTCTGCACCTCACCGGCCCCCTCCTCCGGGTCGAGGCTCAGCCCGGCCGGAAGCCAGGGCGCCGGCAGGCGAGCGGGGTCGCCGCTGCCC
>JBAREU010000060.1:0-4401 GCA_049796515.1 Solirubrobacterales bacterium | reverse complement strand
CCCGCGTCGCGGCCGCCGAGTCGGCGGGGTCGGCAAGCACCCGCAGCCAGGCGATCGCATCGCGCACCTCGGGCCGCTGGAACAACGCTGCCGGCCCGGAGAGGTGAAACGGGATCCCGCGCTCTTCCATCGCGGCAGCAACCGGCCCGCCACGGGCCGGATCGTCGACCAGCACGCAGATGTCTTCCGGCGCCGTCCCCTGCGCGATCAGGTGCTCCGCTTCACGTGCGACCGCCTGCGCCTGAGCCCGCTCGTTGGTGCATCTCCAGAACTTCGCCTCCGGCTCCCTGAATTGCCGCCCGAGCTCAACCGTGGCTGGCGAAAAGCCCAGCGCCCAAGTGGACACCCCCTCCTCTCCCGGCTCGAGCGCGTAGAGGTGGTTCGGATTGTCCTGTGCCAGGGCCGCCAGGATCGCTCGCTGGGCCGGAGTCGTGTCCTCGAGCTCGTCCACCATTAGGTGCTCGAAGCGGGAGGCGATGGCGAGGCGGACGTCCGATTGCTCGTCGAGGAGCTTGCTCAGGGTCAGGTAGACATCGCCCCGGTCGAGGCTGCAGGTGCTGGCGAGGATGCGGTCATGGGCCGCGACCAGCTCGGTCAGCTCCGGATCCAGTGGGTCCGAGCCGGCCTTTACCTCGTCGATCTGTTGCAGCAGTCGCGCCAGCAGGCCGGTTGGATTGCCACGGATCTCCTGGTTGCGCAGTGGAAGCTCGTCGATGCGGTCGAGCAGCAGCGCAAGACGCTCCGCTGGGCCGAGGACGCTGAAGAAGGGATCGAGGCCCGCGGCGGTCGAGTGCTCGCGCAGCAGGCGCTCCCCGAGCTGTTCCCAGGTTCCGATCCAGAGCTCTTCCAGAGGCCGGTCGAGCAGCGCCTCGACCCGCTCGCGGAGGCGCTGGGCGGTCGCCCGGGTCGAGGCCAGGACGAGGATTCGCGCCGGGGCGCTCTCCGCCGAGACCAGGCTCTCGAACCGGCGCGCTAAGACCTCGGTCTTGCCGGTCCCGGCCTCGCCGATCAGCAGCAGCGGGCCGGAGCGGTGGCCGACCGCGCGCTCCTGGGGCTCGGCGAGGGCAGGCATGGTCCAACGCTAGCGGTCGCGGGCATTGGGACGCCATCCCTAGGATGGCCGCGATGGACGCCCTCTCCGCAGACTGGCCCGAAATCTGTCGCCGCATCGTCGCCGCACAGCAGCGCCTGTTCGAGCAGACGCCGGGACGGGAGGCCCGCACCGAGTACGAGGGAGTTGGCGAGGGCGGCGACCGCACCTTGGTCATCGACCGCCTTTGCGAGGACGCTGTCTTCGCCGAGCTGGAGGAACTGGCGGCCGCCGGCGCCTCCTTCGTCGCGGTCTCCGAGGAGCGGGGAGAGGTGGCCTTCGGCGAGGGCGGCCCGGCGCGAGTCGTGATCGATCCGATCGACGGCTCTCTCAACGCCCGCCGCACGATGCCCTCCCACAGCCTCAGCATCGCGGTCGCTTCTGGTCCCTCGATGGCCGACGTCGAGTTTGGCTATGTCTATGACTTCGGTGCCGGCGAGGAGTTCGCGGCGAGCCGGGGCCGAGGGGCGACGCTGGCCAGCGAACGGATCGAGGTCGTCGCCGACGCGGAGAAGCTGGAGCTGCTCGGGGTCGAGTCGGCGGCCCCCGGCCGCATGCTTCCTCTGGAGAAGGCACTCGACGGACGGGTATTCCGGCTGCGCGTGATCGGCTCGATCGCGATCACCACCTCCTACGTGGCCGCGGGGCGCCTTGACGCGATGCTCAGCCTGCGACCCTGTCGCTCGGTCGATATCGCCGCCGCACAGCTGATCGCCCGCGAGGCCGGCGGCGTCGTCGCCTTCGGTGAGCTCGAGCTCACCGAGGTCGACCTCGGCCTCGATGCCCGCTACCCGATCGCGGCGGCGGCGGGAGGCAAGAGCTTGGGACTGGTCCGTAACGCGATGGAGGGGTTGGTTTAGAACAGGTGTTCGCAGGAACGTATGTTCGCTACACTCGCGAGCTCCCCACCTCAAACCACCCCGAAGGGATGATCTTCGTTGCCAAGCAACTCCAGTAAAGCAAGCAGCACCGCCAAATCCAAATCGAAATCGCAGGTGAAAAGCGCCCCTGCCCCGTCTCGCGCCGAGCAGGCTCGCGCCGCGGCCCAAAGCGCCGTCGACGTGCCGGTCGGCGCTGTGCTCGAGGTCAGCGATCGCGTCGCCGAGCTGGTCGAGCCCTTTACCGGCCGCAGCGCCGCTCAGAAACAACTCAAGTCCTACGGCACCCAGTTGCGCCGCACCGTGAAGCGCAGCGAGCGCCGCGGCGCCAGCGCTCGGCGCAAGGCAGCCACCGAAGCGCGGAAGACCCGCAACAGGGTCGAGCGCGAGGCTCGCAAACGGCAGCGCCGGGTCGAGACCACGCTGAAGCGCAACCGCACCGAGGTCGAGCAGCGCGTCCGCAAAACGATCGAGGATCAGACCTCGCGCGCGCAGGATCTCGTGGACAGGGCCGGCGAGCAGCTCAGCGCCCTGCGCTAGCGACTACTCCGGTGTCAGCGCCCGCGCACGGTGACTGGCTGTGAGCCTCCTGGCTCGTATGGCCAGCGGTCCTGCGCGGGCGCGAAGGCGCGGAACTGGAAGCTAGCGCCGCGGCTGTCGTCGTCGCTGAAGCGGTAGGCGTAGCGAAAGCGCCCGCGGCGGTCCGTCTGGACCGTGCGGAACTCGCTCCAGGGCTGGCCCGCGAGGCGGAACTGCAGCTGGACCGACTTGCCCCCGGGCGGGATCGAGCCGGCTGGTGCTGAGACTCGACCGCGGAAAGCCAGCGGGGCGCCGCCGACCTCAGCCACGGCTGAGGAGGCCCGGAGCCGCACTGCGCTCCGCACCCTGAGTCGCAGCGGACCGCTGGTCGAGCGGCTCAGCGTCGGGCTACCGGCGAACGTCACCGTGACGTCTCGGCTCGGGCCGGCGGCGAGACGCATCGAGTAAGCGCCCCCCGGCTCGGTCCTCACGGTCGAGGCGCGGACCGCCGGGCCGGGCCCGGCGGCGAAGCGCTCGACGATTCGCACCGGCATCCCACCCAGCGGTGAGCGAATGCCGGTCGTGAGGCGACCGCTGAGACGGATGCCGCGGCCGTAGGGAACGGTCAGAGCTGGTGGGCCGCCGCCGAAGCTGGCGCTGAGGGCGGTCGCTGCCTTCAGCGGATTCGAGAGGATCATCGGCGAGCCGGTCCGCCGCCGCGTGGCGACGGTGGAGTTCCCAGCGGTGTCGTAGCCGAGCGCCCGGAACTCGTACTCGCCCGGCGGATAGGAGTCCGAATCCCAGCGGGCACGCAGCTCGCCGTTCTCCGGCGCGGCGCGCGGCAATCGCTCGAAGCGGCTGTCTGAGCCCGCTGGCCGTACGCCGATCCAGCCGCGCGAGAGGTCCGCCCCCGAAAGCCGATCGGCAATCGGTGCCCGCAGCAGGTCGGGGTCGCGTGGGTCCTGTGAGTTGGAGAAGGCGAGGACGGGCGGCGTTCGGTCGATCCGCACCCAGGCGGTCCGCGGGTCCCGGTTGGCGATGCCGTTGCTCCACGCTCCGTCGTCGACGTTGCCGGCCGCGTCGCGGGCGTAGTAGGTAACCCAGTGCGCACCCTCGTCGATCACGCCGGCGCTGACGGACCCGCCGAGCCCGATCGTCGGGCGACCGCCATCGACCTGGATCGCGGTGAACGGCTGCGGACCCTCTCCCGCCACCGTCATCCCCGAGCCATCGTCCCTGGCGCCCGCCGTAAGCCAGACTGCCCGGTTCGTCCAGCCGTCTGGGGCGCCGTTGAGGGTCGTAACCGGATCGGTGAGGTCGACACGAAGCACGGCACGGCCACTCCTCGCGGACCTCATCCCCGAGCCAGAGACTGCGACGGCATCGAAATAGTTGTTCCCCTCCGGCAGTGCCGAGATTACGAGCTCGTCGTCCTCGATTCCGCCCAGCAGCGTGGTCTCGGTATCGGAGCAACGGTCGGCGGCGAGGCAGGGAGCGCCGCTTGTCGCCCTGCCGATTGCGATGGTATAGCCGCGAATCCCGGAGATCGGCTGGGGCCCCGGCGGGTGGCCGAGGCGTATCCGTAAGGGGAATGCGGTGCGGCCGATCCAGTCCGGTACTGGCCTGGGATCGATCGCTTGGGGCCTGACGTCGTCGAAGCGTAATTTCGCGGTCGCAGCCGGTCCCCAGTTGCCCGCGGTGTCCTCGAGCCAGATTTCGATGCTGTAGGTGCCGGGCACCTTTGGGACGGGCAGCGCCGCGATTCCGTCGCGTACCTGGTCGAACCGGACCTCCGAGACCACGTTCTCCTGCCCGTCGCGGATCCGGTAGTGCGTTGCGGTGAGCGGCGAGCCCCCGCCAGGCGGGTTCCTCCACCTGACCTCGAAGAGATTCTTGGGGTGCCAACCGTCGCCG
>JBAREU010000059.1:0-12137 GCA_049796515.1 Solirubrobacterales bacterium | reverse complement strand
CGCGCCGACGCGCGCTCCAGCACGTTGCGGGCGTCGGTGAAGCCGTATTTCTGGAGCCCGGCGAGATCGGCGTGGCCAGGGCGCGGAGTGTGGACCTCCTCCACGTCCTCGTCCACCGGCCAGGGGTTCATCCGCTCCTCCCAGTTGGCATAGTCGCGGTTGGCGACGAGGACCGCGATCGGGCTGCCCAGGGTGCAGCCGTGGCGGACACCAGAGCGGATCTCCACGGTGTCGGTCTCGATCTTCATCCGCCCACCGCGCCCGTGGCCGAGCTGCCGGCGCGCCATGTCGCGGTCGAGCGCCTTCCGGTTGAGCTCGAGCCCCGCCGGCATACCCTCGACGATCGCGACCAGGCCCGGTCCGTGCGACTCCCCAGCGGTGGTGAATCTGAAGCGCGTGCTCACGCCCGCAAGGCTATAGGCGGGCGGCGGCACGCATGGTGTCGAGCGGGGGTTCCAAGCTGGTCCAGATCTGTAGCGAGAGGGCGCCCTGGCGGACGAGGACCTCGATCCCGCCGACGACGGTCGCCCCGGAGGCCTCGGCTGCCGTCAGTAGACCGCTCGGTTGGGCGCCGTAGACGAGGTCGACGACGGTCTGCTCGGCGGCGAAGCCGTCGGGGTCCAGCGGCAGCTCCTCGAAGGGGTCCTCGCCCGAGAGCCCGGCGGAGGAGGTGTTGACGATCAGCTCGCAGGCGCCCTGGTCGGGTGCGGTCGTCGGCCTGCCCCCCAACTCGTCGCAGAGGTGCTCGGCGCGCAGCGCCGTGCGGTTCCAGACCTCGACCTCGGCGCCCTCGCGGACCAGCGCCCAGACCGCCGCCCGGGCGGCGCCGCCAGCTCCCAGAACCAGCGTCCGCCGACCAGAGAGAGAAGTCGGCAGCGCGTCCAACAGCCCCTGCGCGTCGGTGTTGTCGGCGAGGATCTCCCCTCGCTCGAAGCTGAGGGTGTTGGCGGCGCCGATCTCGCGCGCCGTCTCGGAGAGCGAGTCGGCGAGCGAGAGCGCCGCGCCCTTGTGCGGGACGGTGACATTGGCGCCGACGAACCCCTCGCCCAGCATTGCCCGGACCCTTGGCTCGAACTCATCCGGCGCGAGGTCGATCGCCTCATAGGTCCACTCCTCCGCCAATCCCAGCTCGGCCAGCGCCGCGCTGTGCATCGCCGGCGAGCGCGAGTGCCCCACCGGGTGGCCGAGGACGGCGAGGCGCTTCATCAACAGCTGTCCGGCGATTCGCCGCCCGCCGCTTCGCGCGCTTCGTTGTAGCGAGCGACGTCGGTTTCGAACTCGGCCGCGCTCGAGGAGAAGGAGTGCTCGCCGCAGGTGCCGGGCTCGACCACGTAGTAGAGGTACCCGACCTCGGCCGGGTGCGCGGCGGCTTCGATCGAAGCCAGGCCAGGACTGGAGATCGGCCCTGGCGGCAGGCCGGCGTTGAGGCGCGTGTTGTAGGGGGAGTCGACGGCAAGCTCGGATTCGGTCAACGGCTCGTCGTAGTTGCCAGTGGCGTAGCGGATCGTCGCGTCGATCCCCAGCGGAATGCCTTCGCGCAGGCGGTTGTAGATCACCGCCGCGATCAGCTCACGCTCCTCGTCGAGCTGCGCCTCCTCCTCAACCATCGAGGCGATCGTCACCACGTCGCGCATGGTCAAGTTCTTGGAGCGCGCATAGCCCATCTCGATGCCAGCGACGCGCCGCTTGAAGTCCTGCAACTGCAGCTGGACGAGGTCCGACACGGGGGCGCCCTTCTCGAGCTCAAACGTGTCGGGGAAGAGGAAGCCCTCCCGGCCCTCGCTGGCCACCATGTAATCGCCGCTCAGGCCGGCTTCGCGGGCGAGCTGCGCGGTCTGCTCGCGGCTATAGCCCTCGGGGATCGTCAGCGTGATCGTCCGCAGCGGCGGTTCGGGCGGCGGGGCCTCTTCGCGGCTGGCGTAGACGATGGCGCCCGCCATCAGAGCCACGGCGAAGAGCAGCAGCCCCACGATCGCGACGACACGTCGTCGTCGCTGCCGTTGCCGCTCGCGCAGTAGCTGCCGCCTCTCGGCGCGCAGCCTGGCCGGGTCCTCACTCATCGTTGTCGGAGCCCTCGATCGCCGCCTGCCCGGCGAGATATGCCTGCAACAGGTGCGCGGCGGCCAGGGAGTCGGGTGCCGCGGCGGCGCCTTCACGCTTGCTCGCCTCAGCCATCCGCGTCGTCAGCCGCTCGTCGTAGGTCTCGACCGGGATGTCGAGCATGGCCTCCAGTTCGACGCAGAAGCTGCGGGTCAGCGCGGCCTGGGACCCTTCCTCGCCGCTCAGGTGCAGCGGCAGCCCGACGACGACGCGCTCGACCTCGTGCTCGGCGACCAGCTCGGCGACCCGGCTCGCGGCCGGCGGTTCGATCACCGGCAGCGGCGTCGCCAGCGTGCCGCTCGGATCGGAGATCGCGCAGCCGATCCGGGCGGTGCCGTGGTCGAGGGCGAGGACTCGCATCAGGCGATTGCTTTCTCGATCGCTTGGCGGGCCACCGCCAAGGCCTCGTCCAGCTTGTCGGCGTCCTTCCCTCCGGCCTGCGCCATGTCGTCCCGTCCGCCACCGCCCCCACCGACGATCGCAGCCGCCTCGCGCACCACAGCGGCAGCGGAAATCCCACGCCGCACGGCGCCGTTAGAGGCAAGTACGACCAGACCGACCTTGCCGCCCTCGGCGCCGGCGAGGGCGATCGCCGACTCGCCGCCCAGCTTCGACTGCACCCGGTTGGCCAGCTCGAGCAGCTGTTTCTGATCGGCGATCGGCGCCTCGGAGGACACGACATCGACACCCCCGACCTGCTGCGCCGCTGCGACGAGGCGCTCCGCCTCGTCGCCCAGCAACTGCTTCGCTGCCTGTTTAGCCCCCTCGCCCGCCTCGCGCAGCCGCTCCGCCGCGCGCTTGGCCGCGGTCAGGGGATCCTGCGGCGAGCCGAGCAGCTCGCCGACCTCGCGCAGCCGCTCCTCGCTCTGCCGGAACCAGTCGATCGCCGCCGGCCCGGTCAGCGCCTCGATCCGCCGCACGTTGGCGGCGCTTGAGCCCTCCGAGGCGATCTTGAAGATGCCTACCTCCGCCGTATTGGCGACGTGCGTACCGCCGCAGAGCTCGCGCGAGACCCCGTCGACCTCGACCACCCGCACCCACTCGCCGTATTTCTCGCCGAAGAGCGCCATCGCGCCGAGCTTCTCGGCCTCGCCCCGCTCCATCTCCAGCCAACGCACCGGCCGGCTGGCCTTGATCCACTCGTTGACCCGATCCTCGATCCCCCTCAGGTCCTCAGCGGCGAGCGCCTGGCCGTGGGTGAAGTCGAAGCGCAGCTTGTCGGGACGGACGGCGGATCCAGCTTGGCGCACGTGCTCGCCGAGCCGTTCGCGCAGCGCTGCGTGCAGGAGATGGGTCGCCGTGTGGTTGCGCATCGTCGCGTGGCGCGCCTCGTGGTCGACCAGCGCCTCGACCGGGACGCCGCTCTCGACCGAGGCGCCGCCGCCGGGCTCGACCTCGAGCGCCTGGTCCTCGCCGACCCTGTAGACGTCGACGACACGCGCTTCCCCTCCGTCCCAGCGCAGCACACCAGAGTCGGCGACCTGGCCACCGCCCTCGGCATAGAAAGGGCTCTCCTCGAGCTTGACCAGCGCCCGCCCGTCATCGGCGGCGATGGCGGCCAGGCCGGTCGTCGCCCGCAGAGTCTCGTAGCCGACGAAGCGGGTCGGCGGGACCTCCGAGGCGAACGCGATCACCTTCTCGTGCCGGTCCTCGGAGCCGTGCGCGGTGGCGGCGCCGACCCGGGCGCGCTGGCGCTGCTCCTCCATCAGCTCCTCGAAACCGCCATCGTCGACCGAGAGGCCCTGCTCGGCGAGCAGCTCCCTGGTCAGGTCGTAGGGAAAGCCGTAGGTGTCATGCAGCTTGAAGGCGTCGGCGGCGTCGATCCACGAGGTGCCGGACTCCTTCGCCTCGATCACCAGTCGCTCGAGCAGTTCGGTGCCGCGCTCGAGCGTGCGGCCGAAGCTCTCCTCCTCGTCACCGACCCAGCGGGCGATCGTCTCCCGCTCGGCGGTCAGCTCCGGGTAGGCCTCACCCATGATCTCGATCGTGCGCTCGGCGAAGCGACCGAGCCAGGGCGCCTCGAGGCCGAGCGTGCGGCCCTGCTGGATCGCTCGCCGCATGATCCGGCGCAGGATGTAGCCGCGATCTTCGTTCGAGGGGACGACGCCGTCGGCAATTAGGAAGGCGGCGCCACGCGAATGGTCAGCGACGATTCGCATCGCCCGCGTCACCGCCCCGCCCTCACCGTAGGAGTGGCCGGAGAGCTCCTCGGCGAGGTCGACCAGCGGCTGGATCAGGTCGGTCTCAAAGACCGAGGGCACGTCCTGGAGGATCGCCGCCATCCGGTCGAGCCCCATGCCGGTGTCGATGTTGCGCATCGGCAGCTCGGTGAGCGCTCCGTCGGCGGCGAGGTCGTAGGTCATGAAGACGTGGTTCCAGAACTCAAGGAAGCGGTCGGTGTCGTCGCCCGGGCGCTCACCGGCCGCACCGAAGTCCTCGCCCCGATCGAGGTAGAGCTCCGAGCAGGGACCGCACGGGCCGCTCGGACCGGCCTGCCAGAAGTTGTCCTCGCGACCGAGCAGGACGATCCGCTCCTCGGGCATGCCGACGCCCTTCCAGATCTCGATCGCCTCCTGGTCGGGGCCGAGGCCGAGCTCCTCGTCGCCGCCGAACACCGTGGCCCAGATGCGGTCCGGGTCCATGCCGAAGCCCTGCGTCGCCAGCTCCCAGCCCCAAGGGATGGACTCGGCCTTGAAATAGTCGCCGAAGCTCCAGTTGCCGAGCATCTCGAAGAAGGTGAGGTGGCGGGCGGTGTTACCGACCTCCTCGATGTCGGTCGTGCGGAAGCACTTCTGCACGTCGGCTAGGCGCGATGCCGGCGGCCGCTCGCGCCCCAAGAAATAAGGCTTGAAGGGCTGCATGCCGGCCGTCGTGAGCAGCACCGAGGGGTCGTGGACCGACGGGACCAGCGAGGCCGAGGGCACGATCTTGTGTCCGCGCTGCTCGAAGAAGGAGAGGTAGGTGTCGCGGATTTCCTCGGCTTTCACGGGCAACAGAGCCTAAGTCACAGGGGAGCGGGTCAGGCCGCTGCGGCAATCGTGCCGTGTCCGACGATCGTCTCGCCGCAGAGCAACACCGCAGCCTGCCCGGGCGAGACGGCGTCGAACGACTCGCCGAGCTCTACCTCCAGCGCAGCGTGGCGACCAACCCCACCGCCTGAAAGCGACGCCGGCACCGGCGTTGCCCGGTAGCGCAGCTTGACCCCATCCACGCGGACGCCGTCGCGGTGCAGGACGGCGTCGCGGATGCGGACCCGGCTCGTCGCCAGCTCCGCCCGCGGGCCGACGGTGACGGTGTTAGCGGCGGCGTCGGTGGCGAGGACGTAGAGCGGCTCCGGGGCGGACACCCCGATCCCGCGCCGCTGTCCGACGGTGAAGTTGTGGTGTCCGCGATGGTGGCCGATCGCTCGGCCCGAGCGGTCGAGCACCGCGCCCTCGCGCTCGCCGAGACCGGCGTGCCGGCGCAGGAAGCGGCTCTTGCCCTGACCGGCGAGGAAGCAGAGATCCTGGCTCTCGGGCTTCTTGGCGACGGCGAGACCGTGGCGGGCGGCGATCTCGCGCACCTCCGGCTTGTTCAGCTCGGTGAGTGGGAAGCGCAGCCGGTCCAGCATCGCCGGCGGCAGGGCAGCGAGCATGTAACTCTGGTCCTTGGACCGGTCAGAGGCGGCGGCGAGCAGAGGGCCGTGGTCGTCCTCGACGATCCGGGCGTAATGGCCGGTGACCAGGTAATCGGCGCCGAGCCGCTGCGCGAGGTCGACCATCGCCGCGATCCGCACCTCGCCATTGCAGACGATGCATGGGTTGGGCGTGGCGCCGGCGCCGTAGCCGTCGAGGAAGGCGCCAACGACCCTGCGCCGGAACTCCTCCTCGAGGTCGAGGGTGAGGTGCGGGATGCCGAGCGAGTGGGCGACTGCTCGGGCGCCGAGGACCGCCTCGGGCGAGCAGCAGGCCTTGGCTCCATCGGTCTCGGGGTCGGCCCAGAGCTTCAGCGTGACCCCGAGCACGTCGGCGCCCCGTTCGCGCTCAAGCAGGGCGGCAACGGCGCTGTCGACCCCGCCGGACATGGCGATCAGGACGCGGCCGGGCTGCGGTGCGGCGAGCGATTGCGAGGACGCGGCCGCGCTCGCCAAAGCCCGATGCAGCGCGTCGGCAGCGAGCTGAGCGGCATGGCGCTTGGCTGGCGTCAGACCCCCAATCGCCTCATCGACCTCGTCGGTCCCGATCCGCGCCGCCTCGACGACGGATGCCCCATCGACCATCTCGGCGACCGCCGCGCTGGCCGCCCGCGTCGCCCCGCACCCCTCGGCATCGAAGGTCACCGCGGCGATCTGCCCGTCCTCCAGACCCAGCGAAACCCGCGAGAGATCCCCACACGCAGCCCCGCCGGCCGCACCGGTGAAGGCGCCATCTAACGACGGCCCCAGCCGCGTCTCATCGCACAGGTAGTACTCGAACAGCTCCCGATTCATCTGCCAAAGCGTAGAGCCGCCCGTACGTCTGCGGCAATCTTCGCCTCGTCATCGCGAAGCTGGCGCCAGGTCACCCGCATCACTCTCCACCCGTCGGCCATGAGAAGCCGGTCGCGCTCACGGTCCGCCTCGAAAGCCCGGCGCGTCCCGTGCACGGCCCGCCCGTCGAGCTCGACGATCAGCCGCTCGTCCATCCAGAGGCAGTCCGGAGAGAAGAACCGGCCGGCGACCGCGACGTCTGCGTTCAGCCGCGGCCGCGGCAATCCGTTGCGATCGACGAGCGACACGAAGCGCTCCTCCAGGTCGCTCTTGGTCACGCCTCGCTCAACCGCACCTTCGTCCAGCAGAGCACGTAGGACAACCGTTCCCTGCCGCCGCGGGTATCGAGCGAGCAGATCGGGAACGGAGAGATGATCGGTCAAGCCCCGCACTTCGACCTCGTTCAGAGCCCGCTCGACCTGCCGCCGAGGCACGACAGCAGCGAGATCAAGGATCGTCCGCGGCACGGTCGTCACCGGAATCCGCTCAACCTCCGTCCGCTCGTCGTCGGGAAGTGATGATCGGTGGATCAAGACCGTCGCTGGCGCTCGCCAACCCGTAATTCTCGTCACCTCGATTGCCCCGCCAGACCCGTGTCGTAGCCCCCAAAGCCTGGCCGCGGAGCGGTGACTGAGCGCGGCCCCCGGTCCACAGGCAAGAACTGCCGCCATCCAGCGTGCCTCTTTGCTCATGAGGCGAAAGCCAACCGCGTAGACGCCTCGGTGCATGGGGAGCAACTGCCCGCGCCGGACTCGACCCTTTATTCGATCCTCGCTGACGCCCAGCCCACGCAGTTGGCTTCGCGCAACGACTCCGTGCTGCCTCTGCGCCACCTCTGCAATCCAGCGATCGACGGAGCTCACCCGCTTCACAGCACGAGTGCTCCGTTTGGGGTCGATCGACCACTGAAAGGAGCACAGGTCGATTTGAGTGAGCCTTGGTCCACCATGGTGGTTCGACCGTGGACCAGCCCGACGCACGTGTGGCGCGCGAGATGTCAAATCTCTCCCACGAAAAGAGGCTCCAACCCGCCGTTGCCGCCCCTGGCTTTGATCCCTTGAAGTAAAGGGTGGGCGCCTCCTCCGGACCCCACAGGGTCAAGAGAGATCGGCCCCCGCGCCGTTTGTGTTGGGTCAAACGGTGGGACGGCTCGCGCACGGGCTCGAGCCTCGGTTCAACCGTACCACCGGGCGCGCCCCCGGGCTACCGGAGATCGGTCCAAGCGAAGCAATCGCCACTCCGGCCTCAATCGAGGTTGGAGAGGAGGAACTCGGCCTCGCTCCAGTCGTCCCCTCGCACCCTCAGGGCGATGTCGCCGCGGCCGAAGCGATCGACCGGCCAGTCCGCCGTGAGGACCGCCTCGATCCCCGCCTCTTCCAGCGCCTGGTGCCAGGCCCGGGCCGTGCGCACGTCGGCGAAGTCACGCACGACCTCCCAGGAGTCGAAGGCGGGATCATCGACGTGGACGGGCGTCTTGCCCGGCCCCGGACGGCGATACTGGAGGGCCAGTCTGACCCGCTCGAAAAGGCTCATGTCGAAGATCGTAGGGCTCAGTGCCCGGCGAGCCCGCGGCGGTGGAGCGCGATCCCCAGCTCCTTGAGCTGCATCTCCCCCACGGGAGCGGGAGCGCCGGTGAGGGCGTCGGCACCCGAGGCCGTCTTCGGAAAGGCGATCACGTCGCGGATCGAGTCGGCGCCGGCGAGTCGCTGCACGATCCGGTCGAGCCCGTAGGCAATGCCGCCGTGCGGCGGCGCACCGTAGCGCAGCGCCTCGAGCAGGAAGCCGAAGCGGGCCTCGGCCTCCTCGGCGTCGATGCCGAGCGCAGCGAAGACCTTCTCCTGCACCTCGGCGTCGTGTATGCGGATCGAGCCGCCGCCCATCTCCTGGCCGTTCCAGACCAGGTCGTAGGCGAGCGCCTTCGCCGCACCCGGATCGGCGGGATCGAAGTCGCCGGCCGGCGCGGTGAAGGGATGGTGCAGCGGATCCCAGCGCTGCTCGGTGGGGCTCCACTCCAGCAGCGGCCACTCGACGATCCAGACCAGCCGATGCTCGCCGGGTGGGATCAACTCGAAACGCTCTGCCAGCTCGACCCGCAGCTGTCCCAGGACCGCATCGGCGACGCGGCGCTGGTCGGCGACCAACAGCAGCAGGTCGCCCTCCTCGGCGCCGAGGCGCCCGTTGAGGTCAGCCAACTCGCCATCGGAGAGGAACTTGGCGGTCGGCGAGCGCCAACCATCGCCCTCGCGAAAGGCCCAGACGAGGCCCTTCGCACCAAGCTCCTGCGCACGTGAGATCAGGCCGTCGAGCTCGGAGCGCGGCAACTCGCGGCGGCCGGCGTTGAGCCCGCGCACGGCGCCGCCGGACTCGATCGCCCCGCGGAAGACCTTGAACTCGGTCTCCGCCAACGCCTCGGCGAGGTCGACCAGCTCCAGGCCGAAGCGCAGGTCGGGCCGGTCGGTGCCAAAGCGGCTCATCGCCTCCTCGTACGAGAGCCGTTCGATCGGCTTCTCGATCGCCGGCCCGCCGACCCGCTCGAAGACGTGGGCAAGCAAACGCTCGTTGACCTCGATCACGTCGTCGACGCCGACGAAGGACATCTCGATATCGAGCTGGGTGAAGTCGGGCTGGCGGTCGGCGCGCAGGTCCTCGTCACGGAAGCAGCGGGCGATCTGGTAGTAGCGCTCGAAGCCGGCGACCATCAGCAGCTGCTTGAACAGCTGTGGCGACTGCGGCAGGGCGTAGAAGGAGCCGGGCTGGAGGCGACTGGGGACGAGGAAGTCGCGAGCGCCCTCGGGGGTGGAGCGGGTCAGCACCGGGGTCTCGACGTCGAGGAAGCCCTCGCCGTCGAGGAACTCGCGCATCGCCGCGGTCACCCGGTGGCGCAGGGTCAGCGCCTCGCGCATCGGCTCGCGCCGTAGGTCTAGGTAGCGGTGGCGCAACCGCGCGTCCTCGCCGACCTCGCCGGAGAATCCCTCGATCTGGAAGGGCGGGGTCTCGGCGTCGGCCAGCAGCTCGGCCCCCCCGACCGCCAGCTCGAACTCACCCGTGGGAAGCTCGGAATTGACGGTCTCTGCCGACCGGCGAACAACTGTTCCGGCGGCGCTGAGCACGTCCTCGGCGCGCAGCTTGTGGGCTAATTCGAAGGCCTCGCCGGAGGAGTCGGGGTGGAAGACGAGCTGGACGATCCCGGTGCGGTCGCGGAGGTCGATGAAGATCAGCCCGCCGTGGTCGCGACGGCGGTGGACCCAGCCGGCGACCCGCGCCGGGGAGTCGACCGTGTCAGCCAGCACCTGGCCGCACCAGGTGTCGCGATAACCGTTGGCGCGGAGCGCGGGGGCGTCGCTCATGGCCACCTCTTTTCGATCTCAGCAACCAGAGCGCCGGGATCGACCGCTTCCTGTGCTCCGCTCTCCATGTCGCGCAGCTGCGTGCTCCCTTCCTCTCCGAGCACGACGACCAGGTCGGCGCCGATCCGGTTTGCGTGCTTGAACTGACCCTTGACGCTGCGTCCGGCGAGGTCGATCTCGGCGAACAACCCGGCCCGTCGCAACTCCTCAGCCAGCACCATCGCGGTCTTGCCGGAGCCGGCGACGTGAGAGATGAAGACCTTCCGCGTCGGCGGCTCCTCGGTCTCGCCGAGGGCAAGGAGGATGCGCTCGATTCCCGCCGCCCAGCCGACCGCCGGGGTGGGCGGTCCGCCCAGCTGCTCGATCAGGCCGTCGTAGCGGCCGCCGCCGCCGACCTCCGACTGGGCGCCGAGACCCTCACATACGAAGGAGAAGATCGTCCGCGTGTAGTAATCGAGGCCGCGCACCAGAGTGGGGTCGATCTCGAATGGGATACCGGCGGCCTCGAGCAGCGCCCGCACCTCGGCGAAGTGCTCGGCGTCCTCGCTCTCCAAGCGCTCAACGATCGTCGGCGCGCTTGCCATCACCCCCTGCGTCCCCTCGTCGTCGGCGTCGAAAGCACGCAGCGGGTTGATCTCGATCCGCTCGCGCACGTCCTTCGACAGATCGGCCTCGTGGGCGCGAAGGTGCGCCTTCAACTCCTCTAGGTAGGCGCCACGCGCCCCGGCCGAGCCGAGGCTCCCCAGTCGTAGCTCAACACCCGGCACGCCGAGCCCGACGAACAGGTCGGAGAGCAACATGATCGCCTCCGCATCCGCCAGTGGCGAAGCGGTGCCGATCGCCTCCACTCCCAGCTGGTGGAACTGTCGGTAGCGCCCCGCCTGCGGGCGCTCGTGGCGGAAGAAAGGGCCGACGTAGGAGAGCTTCACCGGCTGCGCCAGCTTGTGCATGCCGTGCTCGAGGTAGGCGCGGCAGATCGGCGCCGTCCCCTCCGGCCGCAGCGTGATGCTGCGCCCTCCCTTGTCCTCGAAGGTGAACATCTCCTTGCGCACGATGTCGGTCGAGCGGCCCACGCCGCGCTCGAACAGCTCGGTGTCCTCGAAGGTCGGCGTCGCGATCCGCTCGTAGCCGGCGCGGGCGAAGATCTCCGCCGCGGCGGCTTCGATCCGGATGCGGACGCGGGCGTCGGCCGGCAGGACGTCAAAGGTCCCGCGGGGAACTCGATACTTGCTGGCCACAGTGGCGCGACCTTACCGGCGCTGCACTGGGTCAGCGCGCCAGCTCGGCGAGAAAAGGGTTGGTGGCGCGCTCGACACCGAGTGTCGTGATTCCCATGTGCCCTGGGTAGACGCCGGTCTCCGGCGTGTGCGACTCGACCAGCTCGCGGATGGACCGCAGCAAGGTCGGACCGTCCCCGCCGGGCAGGTCGACCCGCCCCACCGATCCCTGGAAGAGCACGTCGCCCGAGAACATCGCCTCCTCGTCGCGCACCGAGTAGGTGACATGGCCGGGGCTGTGGCCGGGCGTAAAGATCACGTCGATGTTCATCCCAGCCAACTCCAGGGTCTCTCCCCCGCTCACGGTCTCGTCGGCCTCGTAGCTCTCGTAGGGGCCGATCCCTGGCACCGGAACGTAGGACATGATGTCGGCGAGCACCGGTCGCTCCAACTCAGGGCAGTAGACCGGAGCGCCGGTGACGGTCGCAACCGGTGCCACCGCACCGATGTGGTCAAAGTGGCAGTGGGTGATCAGGATTGCCTCGATTTTCGTCCCCATCCGCTCGACTGTCGCCAGGATACGGTCGGGCTCCTCCCCGGGATCGACGATCAGACCTCGGCCGGAGCCCTCGCGCCGCAGCACGAAGCAGTTCTCCGCCACCGGCCCCACGGTGAGCATCTGGACGTCGAGGCTCATTCCTTTTGCCTGGCGCGGATCCGGGCCCGCTCCCGGCGTCGCCACATCATCGTGTCGATGTAGTAGCCGGCGGGGATGTAGAAGGCGAGCATGAAGGCGCCGAGGCCGAGCGCGGCCCCGACCGGGCGTTTGAAGATCAACATCAGCAGCAGGGTGAAGATGACGCCCGCAACCACTCCGCGAGTGATCGCGCTGCGCCAGGTCGGCGGGGTGTCGACCCGGGCCGCCGGACTCTTGCGGCCAGCGCGGGCGCGCGCCTTGGCCTCCTC
>JBAREU010000058.1:0-25047 GCA_049796515.1 Solirubrobacterales bacterium | reverse complement strand
TGGAATTCGTCGAGCCATGACGAGCCCAGACGAGGATACGCGCGCAACACGCGGCGCCGGTGGCGAGTCGGCCCGCCGCGCAGGCCATACTTGGAGGCGGAATGGAGCTGAGTACACCGCTCCTGCTGCGCGAAGAGCTCGAGCTGACGCTCGCCCTCTGCGGCTGCGCCTCGCCGGCCGAGCTGAGCCGCGCCCACGTGCGGCGGGCACCGGCGGCGTCCGTATATTCGGCCTGAGTGACAGCCACTCCCACCTGATCCATGGCGCAGCGGATCCCCAGAGACGAATCGCTGAGCCGCGTGCACGGCGTCGGGGCGTTGTTCTCCGCCGCCTACGGCAACGTCGGCTCCTCGATCTACTACGCGCTCGGCGTCACCGCTGCCTTCGCCCTCGGCCTCACGCCGATCGCCTTCGTCATCTCCGGCCTGATCTTCGCCGCGACCGCGGCGACCTACGCCGAGGCGACCGTGATGTACCCGGAGGCGGGGGGCTCTTCGAGCTTCGCCCGCCACGCCTTCAACGAGCTAGTCAGCTTCATCGCCGCCTGGGGCCAGATGCTCAACTACACGATCACGGTCGCGATCTCGGCCTACTTCGTGCCCCACTACCTGGCCGTCTTCTGGGAGCCGCTCGGCCACGGTCCCGGCGACATCATCGGCGGCGCAGTGCTGATCACCGCCTTGGCCCTGCTCAACATCCGCGGCTCGCAGGAGTCGGCCAAGCTCAACCTCGTCCTCGCGGTGGCCGACCTCGCGACCCAGGTCGTCCTGGTTGGGATCGGCGTCGTCCTCGTGCTCAGCCCGGAGATCCTGGTCGACAACGTCCACCTTGGCGTCGCCCCGACCTGGAGCGACTTCGCCCTCGGCATCGCGGTCGGGATGATCGCCTACACCGGCATCGAGACGATCTCCAACATGGCCGAGGAGGCCAAGGACGCGGCGCGGACGATCCCCCGCAGCGTCGGCTACACGGTCGCCGCCGTGCTCGGCCTCTACCTGTTGATCCCCGTGGTCGCGCTCTCGGCGATGCCGGTGACCCAGGACGCCGCCGGCAACTTCACCACCGCCCTCGGCACCGAGTTCGCCAGCGATCCGATCCTCGGCATCGTCGAGAACCTCGGCCTCGGCTCCGGCATGACCGAAGCGCTGCGGTACTACGTCGGCATCCTCGCCGCGGTGATCCTCTTGATCGCCACCAACGCCGGCCTGATCGGAGTCTCCCGCCTCACCTACTCGATGGGCCAGCACCGGCAGCTGCCCGAGGGCCTCCGCCAGGTCCATCCTCATTACCGCACCCCCTACATCGCGATCCTCGTCTTCTCCGGCCTGGCGATGATCACCCTGGTTCCCGGCCAGGTCGACTTCCTGGCGACGATGTACTCCTTCGGCGCGATGCTCTCCTTCACGATCGCGCACGTCTCGGTGATCCAGTTGCGGCGCCGCAACTCGGCCGACGAGCGCCCCTGGAAGCCGCCGCTCAACTTCCGCGCCTTCGGCACGCTGCTGCCGCTCTCCGCGGTGCTGGGCGGGCTTGGCACCTTCGCCGCCTGGATCGTCGTGATGGCGCTCAACCCGCGCACCCTCGCGGTCGGCCTCGGTTGGATGGCTTTTGGGATCGCCGTCTACGTCCTCTACCGCCGCAATCAGAAGCTGCCGCTGACCGAGACCGTCAAAGTCGTCACGCCGGAGCCGCTCGGCGTCGAGGAGATCGAGTACCGCAGCGTCCTGGTCGCCTTCGAGGACGACGAGCCGTTCTCCGAGGAGATGGTCGCGACGGCGGTCAAGCTCGCCTCCAGACGACGTCGCGGCATCCATATTCACTCCCTGCTCACGGTGCCCACCAACCTGCCGCTCGACGCCGAGCTACGCGACGCCGAAGCGGAGGCACAGAGCAAGATCGAGCAAGCGAAGCTGATCGGCGGGCAGCGGGTGACCGGGCACGTCGAGCGGGTGCGGCCGGGGCAGGCGGGCTACTCGATCGCCGACGAGGCGAAGCTGATCAACGCCGCGGCGGTCGTCGTCTGGCTGCGCTACCGCGACGGCGCGCCGCTCTACGACAAGACCCTGCAGACGGTGCTGGCCGAGCGTCCATGCCGGGTCATCGTCGTCTCCGAGAGAGGCGCCCACGGAGGGGCCGAGGTGGCCCCGTCGCTCGCCTAGGGTCCGCCCTAGAATCGCCCGCATGTACCAGCGCTCCGTGCGTGCCCTCTCGTTCGTCTTCCTCGCTCTCGGCGGCGTGTTGCTCGTCACCACTCTCGCCAGCGGTGGCGGGCCGGCCTCGGTCGGCGTCCTGATGGGGATTGCCTTCCTCGCCGTCGGCGCCGGCCGACTCTGGATCGCGGCGCGGATGGGCCGGTGAGCGCCGAGGAGAGGGTGCCGCGCTCGCGGCTCGAGCCGTTGCTGCGGCGCGGCGTCGGCGTCCCCGGGCTCTTCGTCGCGGTCTACTCGGCAGTCGGCTTCTCGATCTACTTCGCGCTCGGCGTCGTCGCCGATCGCGGCCTCGGCCTCACCCCGCTGATCTTCCTCGCCGCCGGGCTGATGTTCGTGCTGACCACGCTCAGCTACGTCGAGGGCGGTGCGATGATCCGCGAACGCGGCGGCTCCTCGAGCTTCGCACGCCATGCCTTCAACGAGCTGATCGCCTTCATCGCTGGCTGGGCGATCCTGATCGACTACCTGATCGTCGCCGCGCTGGCCGCGATCTCGGTGCCGCACTACCTCGAACCGGTCGCGCCGGACCTCTCCGATTCGTGGCGCCAGATCGCCGTCGCCGGCGTCGTCATCGCCGCCGCCTGCGCCCTCAACATCCTCAACGTCACCGGCCGCGGTCGCGAGCGCACGCTCAGCGTGCTCGCCCTCGCCGACATCGCCCTGCAGGCGGCGGTGATCGTCGTCGGCGTCCTCGCCGTGTTGCATCCCGACCGCCTCACCGATCAGCTCCACCTCTTCACCGAGCCCAGCGTCAGGGACATCGTCTACGCCTCGGTGATCGCGATGCTCGCCTATGCGGGGATCGAGGCCGCCGCCGATCTCGCCCCCGACATCGATGTTCACCCGCGTGACCTGAAGCGGATCGTCTCCTTCGGTGCGGTCGCCGTGCCGCTCGTCTACGCAGGGATGGCGGCGATCGCGCTGATGGCGGTACCGGTCGTCGCCGGCCCACAGGGTCCCGAGACGGCGCTCGGCAATGAGTTCGTCGAGGCGCCGGTGCTGGGGGTGGTGTCCGCGTACAACCCCGCCTGGGTGGCCGACGGGATGCGCTGGATCGTCGCGCTGGTCGCCGTCCCGGTCCTCTTCTGGGCGACGACGACGGCGATGCTGGGCGTCTCGCGCCACATCTACACGCTGGCGATCAACCGCCAGATCCCCAGCTGGCTGGGCAAGCTAAACGGCCGCTACGCGACGCCGCACGTGGCGATCGCCCTCTCCGGGCTGATCGCGATCGGCCTGGTCATGCCCGCGGACGTCAAGCTGCTGGCCGGCCTCTACGCCTTCGGCGCGATGCTGGCGATTACGATCGCGCAGCTCTCGATCCTGCGGCTGCGGGTCACCCAGCCCGATATGCCGCGGCCGTTCCGGGTTCCGTGGAACGTCTCCTGGCGTGGCGCGCAACTGCCCGTGCCGGCGCTTGCCGCGGCGCTGCTCGGCGGTCTCGCCTTCCTCAGCGTGCTGCTCCTGCACGACACCGCGCGCTGGGTCGGCGGCGGCTGGATGGTCTTCGGCCTGGTGTTCTACATCGTCTACCGCAAGCTGGTCGAGGGGACGACGCTGACGCGGCGGGTCTCCGTCACCGAGCAGGCCCTGAAGAAGCAGGTGCCCGAGATCTCCTACCGCAGCCTGCTGGTGCCGGTCTTCGGCACCGCGCTTGACGACGACATCGTCGCCACCGCCGGCCGCCTCGCTGCGGCCGAGCAGGAGAACGGCAAGGACGCCGACGACGGTTCCCGCCTGGCGCTCGTCTACGTGGTCGAGGTGCCGCTGGCGGTGCCGCTCGAGGCCGACCTGCCTGCCGAGCAGGAGGAAGAGGCGAAACGCGCCCTCGAGCGCGCTCGCGATGTGGCCGAGGAGTACGAGGACGTCGCGGTCAGCACTGAGACGATCCGCGCGCGCAAGGTTGGCGCCGGAATCGTCGAGGCGGCGCGGCGCTACGCCGCCGAGGCGATCGTGATCGGCGGCGAGCCGCCGACGAAGATCCGCGGCGGGGCCAGGCTGGGCGGGATCGGCGCCGCCAGGCCGGCCGAGATCGGGGCTGCGACCGAGTACGTGCTGAAAAAGGCATCTTGCCAGGTTCTCCTCACGGCGCCCCCTGAGCCCGAGCCGGAACCGACGGCCGCGGACTAGTATCCAGGCCGTGGTGAAGACGTGTTCATCCTGATCGTCGGCTGCGGGCGGGTCGGCTCCTCCGTCGCTCGCACGATGCTGAACGAGGGACACGAGGTCTCCTGCCTCGACGAGGACCCCGAGTCCCACACCCGGCTCGAGGTCGGTCTCGACAAGGGCTGGGAGGATCTCGGCGGTCGCTTCACGGTCGGCACCGGTCTGGAGACCGACGCTCTGCTGGCGGCCGGGATCGAGAAAGCCGACGCCTTCATCGCCGCGACCAACGGCGACAACACCAACATCGTGATCGCGCAGATCGCCCAGCGCCGCTACGAGGTGCCGAACGTGATCGCGCGGATCCTCGACCCGTTGCGGGCCGAGTGGTACCGCCAGCAGGGCATGAACACGATCTGCCCCACCCGGGTCGCGATCGACATGTTGGAGAGCGCCGTGCGCGAGGGCGCCCAGCGCGAGGTCGTCTGAGATGTACGTCATCGTCGTCGGAGCGGGGAAGGTCGGCTGGAACCTCGCCCGCGAGCTGCTCGAAAAGAACCACGAGGTGACGGTGATCGAGAGCGACCGGCGCCGCTACCTGACCGTCGAGCAGGAGCTCGAGCACAACGTCACCTACGGCGACGCATCCGAGTTGTGGGTGCTGGAGCGCGCGGGGATCCAGCGAGCCGACATGGTGATCGCGGTCACCGGCGACGACGAGGACAACATGCTGATCTGCCAGGTGGCGCGCGAGAAGTACGAGGTCGAGCGGATCATCGCCCGGGTCAACAACCCGCGCAACCGGCCGCACTTCGACCTGCTTGGGGTGAAACCGTCCGTTTCCGCCACCGACCTGATCCTGCGCCTGCTCGAGCACGACATCCCGGAGTACGGGCTCGTCCACCTGCTCGACTTGCAGGAGGAGCAGCTGGAGATCATCGAGATGTTGCTGGGTCAGGATTCGCGGGTAACCGGACGACGTGTCGGCGATCTCTCGATGCCCGAAGGCAGCCTCTTGATCTCGGTGCTGCGCGAAGGCAAGGGCTTCGTTCCCGGCCCCGACACGGTGCTGGAGGCAGGAGACGAGGTGCTGGCGGTGCTCGACCCGGGTCGCGAGGAGGACATCAAGGAACTTTTCGGGCCGGCAAGCGGCGGTAACGGCGCCGGCTGAGCCATGCCCGATCGCGAGGTCGACTTCCTCCTGGTCGGCGGTGGCCTCGCCTCGGCGAACTGCGCGGCGGAGCTGCGCAAGCGCGGCGCCGAAGGGTCGATTCTCCTCGCCGGGCGCGAGCCCGAGCCGCCCTACGAACGGCCGCCCCTCTCTAAGGAGTACATGCGCGCCGAGGCCAGCCGCGCGGACGCCTACGTCAACCCACCCGGTTGGTACGAGGAGAACGAGGTCGAGCTGCTGACCGGGGTCAACGTGATGTCGCTCGACCCGGCGGCGCGCACGGCGAAGTTGCAGGGTGGGGAGGAGGTCCGCTTCGACAAGGCGCTGCTCGCCACCGGGGCGATGGTCAACATCCTGCGCGTCGAGGGCGCCGAGAACGAGGGCATCCACTACCTGCGCGCCTTCGGCAACTCCGATGCGATCCGCGCCGACGCCGAGGCGGCCGAGCACGTCGTCCTGATCGGCGGCAGCTACATCGGCACCGAGGTCGCCGCCTCGCTGACCGCGAAGGGCGTCGAGTGCACGATCGTGATGATGGAGGACGTGGCGCTCTCGCGGACCTTCGGCGAGGATGCCGGCCGCTGGTTCCAGCAGAAGCTCGAAGCGCACGGCGTCACCGTCCACGGTGGCGAGGAGCTGGAGGCGTTCGAGGGAGACGGGAGGGTGAAGGCGGTGCTGACCAAGAGCGGCCGCGCAATCGAATGCGACGCGGTCGTCGTCGGCGCCGGGGTGCGACCCGATGCGATGCTCGCCCAGCGTGCCGGGCTCGCGGTCGAGGACGGGATCGTCTGCGACGCGAAGCTCGCGACCTCGGCCGAGGGCATCTACGCGGCCGGCGACTGTTGCTCCTACGACAGCGTCGTCCACGGCCGGCGGATCCGGGTCGAGCACTGGGACGTGGCGATGCAGCAGGGCATGCACGTGGCCCGCAACATGCTCGGCGAGGACCGCGACTACGACGTGGTCCCCTACTTCTTCAGCGATCTCGCCGATTGGGCGAGCCTCGAGTACGTCGGGCCTGCCTACGAGTGGGACGAGGAGATCTGGCGCGGCGATCGCGACGCCGGCGCGTTCTCGGTCTGGTACCTGAAGGAAGGCAAGGTGGCTGGTGCGCTCAGCGTCGAGCGCTCCGAAGATCTCGCCGAAGCTCGCCGCCTACTCGCCGACGGCGTGGACGTCTCCGCCGCTCGCGAGCAACTTGCCGACCCCGAGAGCGGCCTCGCGTCGATCGAGTAAGACGAACTGCGGAGCAGGGACTCGAACCCCGATTTCACGGACCAGAACCGCGCGAATTGCCAATTATTCGACTCCGCAAGGGTGCGCCGGATCCAGAATATCCAGTCGCCTGGAATTACCGCATAGCCGCGACAACCGACCCTTCTGCGAACATATGTTCGCAATGGAGGATATCGATTGGGAGCGAGTTCGTGACTATTACGAGGCTGGACACACTCGTAAGGAATGCCAGGGCGCGTTTGGATTTTCCGACTGGGTTTGGCATGCTGCCGTTGGACGCGGGGACATCGTGCCTCGTGTCAAAGGCCCGATCCAGCGCGCGTCGAAGCGCCGGGAGCTCATTGGCCGTCTGCGGGCGAAGGGGTTGAGCTACAACGCGATCAGTCGTCGCCTCGGTGTTTCGAAGGCGACGGTGGCGTATCACTCTCGGCGACTTGAGGTTCCCGCTGATGATCGATGCGCTCGTCGCTATGACTGGGACGAGATTCAGGTGGCGGTGGACAATGGGCTGTCGGTGCGCGAATGCAGCGAACGCTTTGGCTTTGCGCAGGCGACTTGGACAAAGGCCGTGAAACGAGGCGCGGTTGAACCGCGTGAATGGATCATTCCAATCGATGAGCTCTTTGTTGCCGGTCGCCAGCGAGGCCGTGGGCACTTGAAGGCGCGGCTTTTCGGCGAAGGATTGAAGGAGAACTGCTGTGAGATCTGCGGGATCGCCGAATGGCGGGGGAGGCCCTTGAGCATGCAGCTTCATCACGTCAATGGCGATGGGGCGGACAATCGGCTCGAGAACCTTCAGCTGCTATGCGGCAACTGCCATTCCCAAACGGACAATTGGGGTGGGCGGGGCGTGCGTCGGCGGGCGGCGTCTGATGCTGAAGCGGCGCCTGCATGACCCATCCAGGGGCTTTGCTACGTTCGGCGCCGATGCGGAGGCTAGCTATCCATCTCTCGACCGTAGCTGCTGTCATTGTCGTGCTCGCTGGGTGTGGAGGCGGGGACGGGGACGACTCGACCGCCGCGGCCGGGCCGGAAATCACCGAAGTGACGACGACGGTGCTGAGCAAGGAAGAGCTGATCGCTCAGGGCGACGCGATCTGCGCTGAGGTCAATGCTGCCGTCGGCACGATCGGCTCGACCAGCTCCGGCGTCGGAGGTCAGGCCACCCAGGTCGCCGGTCTCTACGGTGGGATGGTCGAGCGGCTGACTGGTTTGGGAGCCCCCAGCGATGACAGCGCCGGCTATGCCGAATTCGCTGCCGCCGCGCAGGCGCTCGCCCAGGCCGAGGACAACGTCGCGCTGGCCTCCGAGCGGGAAGAAAGCGAAGCCCTGTCGGAAGCGGAAACGGAAGCCTCCTCGGCACTCTCCTCGTTCCAGTCGGCAGCGACGTCCTTCGGCCTCGAAGAGTGCGCCGAAGCGCCGGCGCCGCCTGTGGCCAGCAGCCCGGGCGAAGAATCGGCGACCGGGGAAAGCGCTGAAGGCGTCGAAGAAGAAGCAGAAGAAATCGTGCCCGAAGAAGAAGCCGAAGTCGCGCCCGAAGAAGGCGGTGCCGCGCCTGCCGAAGAAGAAGGCGCCGGCGGTGGTGCCGGGGTTGGCGGCGGAACCGAAGGCGGCGGCTCCGAAGCGGGCGGCGAATCCAGCGGCGGTATCGGCCCGGGCTAGGCCGCGGACGACTCCTGCCAGCTGCCGTGGAGGCGCGCGTAGGGACCGCCGGCATCGATTAGCTCCTCGTGCGTGCCGCTCTCGGCGATGCGGCCGCCTTCGAGCACGACGATCTTGCCGGCGCGGCGGATGGTCGAGAGGCGGTGGGCGATGACGATCGCGGTGCGACCGGCTAGCAGCCGCTCCAGCCCCCGCTCGATCGTCTTCTCGGTACGCACGTCGACGTTCGAGGTCGCCTCGTCGAGGATCAGGATGCGGGGCTCAGCCAGCAGCGCGCGGGCGAAGGCGACGAGCTGCCGCTGCCCGGCGGAGAGCTGTACGCCGCGCTCGCCGACCTCGGTCTCGAAGCCGGCCGGTAGGGCCTCGACGAACCCGGTCGCGCCGACCGCTGCGGCCGCCGCTTCGATCTCCTCAAGGGTCGCCTCGGGCCGGCCGAAGGCGATGTTCTCGCGCACGCTGCCCGAGAAGAGGAAGCCCTCCTGGGGCACGATCCCGAGCTGCCGGCGCAGCGCCCGCTGCTGTAGCCCGCGCAGGTCGTGCCCGTCGACCAGCACGCGGCCCGCCTGCGGGTCGTAGAAGCGGGCGACCAGCTTGGCGAAGGTCGACTTGCCAGCGCCAGTCGCGCCGACCAGAGCGAGGGTCTGCCCTGGCGGTACGTGCAGGTCGATCTCACGCAAGGCCCAATCCTCATCCGAGTAGGCGAATGACACGCCCTCCATCTCGATCTCGCCGCGCAGCTCACCCGGATCGACCGCGCCGGGGGCGTCGACCATGTCGGGCTCGGTGTCGAGCAGCTCGAAGACCTTGTCGAGCGCCGCCATCCCCTGCTGGTAGGTCGTGTAGAGCTGGGAGAGTTCCTGGATCGGCTGGAAGAAGACCTGCAGGTAGCCGATGAAGGCGACGATGACGCCGATCTGGATCGCCCCGTCGATCGCCTGGTTGCCGCCATAGAGTACGATCGCCGCGGTGCCGGCGGCGGCGAGCAGTTCTACCGCCGGGAAGTAGGAGGCGTTGAGGTAGACCGTCCGCATGTTCGCCTCGCGGTTCGCCTCGTTGAGCTCGGTCATCGCCGCGGCATGGCGCGGCTCCTGGCCGAAGCTGCGAACCACCCGCACCCCGCTCAGGGTCTCCTGCAGGTAGGCGGTGACGGCGGCGATCCGCTCCCGCGTCGCCCGGTAGGCGCCGTGCGAGGCGACCCGGAAGACGATGCTGGCGAGTGCGACCAAGGGGAAGGTGAGGAAGGTGACCAGCGCCAGCTGAGGGTCGAGGACGAGCATGATCGCGACCACGCCAATCAGCGTGAGGCCGCTGGAGATCAGGGTGACGACGCCGCTGGTGACGAGCTGGTTGAGCGCCTCGATGTCGTTGGTCATGCGGCTGATCAGGACACCGGGGCTGCGCCGGGTGAAAAAGCCGATCGACATCGACTGCAGATGGGAGAAGACGCGCTCGCGCAGGTCCTGCAGGGCGCGGGTGCCGACCCAGCCGACGAGATAGGTCTGGGCGTAGGTGGCGGCGGCGTAGAGAACCGCGACGCCAAGGAAGGCGACGACGATCCGCGTCAGCGCGGCGCTGTCGCCGGTGACGATGCCGGCGTCGATCGCTTGCCCGGCGAGGTAGGGAGGGGCGAGGCCGGCGCCGGTCGCCGCCAGCATCGCGACCAAGGCCAGCGTCACCCGGCTGCGGTAGGGGCGTAGCAGGCCGATCATCCAGCGCAGCTTGCGGCCGCGCTGATCCTCGCCGCGGACGATCCGCCAGAGCTTTTTCACAGTCGCGCCATCTCCTCGCGCCGCTCGAGGTCGCGTTGCAGGAAGACCGAGTCGGCGAGTCCGTGCTCGGCAATCTCGCGGTAGAAGCCGCAGCCCTCGAGCAGCTCGGCGTGGGTGCCGCGGTCGACGATGTTGCCGGCGTCCATCACGACCACCTCGTCGGCGAGCGAGACGGTCGAGAGGCGGTGGGCGATCACGAACGTGGTCCTGCCCGCCATCGCCTCGCCGAGGCCGAGCTTGATCGCTGCCTCGGTGGTCGCGTCGACCGAGGAGGTCGCGTCGTCGAGGATGAGGACGCGCGGGTCGGCGAGCAGGGCGCGGGCGATGGCGACCCGCTGGCGCTGCCCGCCCGAGAGCGTCAGGCCGCGCTCGCCAACCAAAGTGTCGTAGCCGCCGGGCAGGTCGCGGATGAACTCGTCGGCTTGAGCCCGCTGTGCTGCCGCTTCGAGCTCCTCGCGGTTCGCCTCCGGTCGGGCGTAGGCGATGTTCTCGGCGATGCTGGCGGTGAAGAGAAAGCTGTCGTCGCCGACGAAGGCGATCTGCGAGCGCAGCGAGGCGAGGTCGACCGAGCGCACGTCGGCGCCGTCGATCCTCACCGCGCCCTCGCTTGGGTCGTAGAGGCGGGCGATCAGCGCCACCAGGCTGGTCTTGCCCGAGCCCGAGGGGCCGACCAGGGCGACGGTGCGACCCGCCTCGATCGTCAGGTCGACCCCACTCAGCGCCGGTGCCGCGCCGTCGTAGCGCAGGGTCACGCTGCGCATCTCGACGCGGCCTCCGCCCGCCGGCAATGGCGGCGCGTCCGGCGGGCTCTCGATCTGCGGTTCGCGGTCGAGGATCTCGAAGAGCCGGTTGCCCGAGGCGATCGCCCGCTGTGCCATCCCCAGCGCCATGCCGAGCATTCGCATCGGCGCCGCCAGCATCACTACGTAGGTGTAGAAGGCGGTGAAGTCACCGAGGCTGAGATCGCCGGCGATCACTGCCCGTCCTCCGACAAGCAAGACCAGGGCGATGCCGAACTGCGGCAGGAGGCCGAGCAGGGGAGAGAAGAAGGCCTGCAGGCGGGTCGAGTAGACGCTCTGGTCGAAGACGCGGGTGACCGCACGGCGGAAGCGGTGCAGTTGGTGCTCCTCGCGGGCGAAGGCCTTGACGATGCGGATGCCGGAGACGTTCTCCTCGGCTTCAGCGGTCAGCTCGGCGAGTCGCTGCTGCACCTCCTGCACGGCGGGGCGGGAAACGCGGTTGTAGCGCGAGGCCGTGTAGACGACGAGAGGCGCGGGGGCGAGGGCGATCAGCGCCAGCCAGGGCTCGAGCGCGAACATCACCGCGCTGGCGAGGACGATCGTCAGCAGGTTCTGGGTGATGAAGATCAGGCCATAGCCGAGGAAGAAACGGATCGACTGCAGGTCCACCGTCGCCCGTGACATCAGCTGCCCCGTTTGCTGACCGTCGAAGAAACCCAGCTCGAGTCGCTGCAGATGGCCGTAGAAGCGCTCCCGCAGGTCGAACTCGACTGCCAGCGAGACCTTGCCGGCGACCACCCGCCGCACCATCGTCAACCCCAGCCGCAGGATGCCGGCGACGACGATCGCGATCGCCAGCGGCAGCAGGTCGGGCCGCTCGCCCTGCTCGATCGCGTTGACAGCGCGTCCGATCAGCCAGGGGATCAGCACCGTCATCCCCATCGCAGCCCAGGCAAAGACGAGCGAGCCCCAGAGCTGACGGCGATATGGCCGCAGGAAGCCCATCAGGCGGCGATAGGTCCGCATTTAAGTCACTATACAAAGTGAAGTATCGGGCTCAGTTCGGCCGCCGGGACAGGCGGAACTGGCCATACTGCGCAGGTGGCCCTGATAGTCGCCACCATCATTGCGCTGACCTTCGGCGTCTTCGGCAGTGGGGATCCAACCGCTTCGGCGACCGGCGCCTGGCGCCCGCTGCGGGATGCAGGGCTGGAGCGCACCGAGGTCGGCGCGGCCCGTATCGGGCACTCGATCTACGTCGTCGGCGGCTTCCTGCAGCCTTCCCAGACGACCGCAGCGGTCGAGCGATACGAAATCGATCGCGACCGCTGGCACCGGTTATTGGACATGCCAATTGCCGTGAACCATCCGGCTGTCGCCGCGCACGATGGCTTGCTCTACGTGTATGGCGGCTACACGGACTCGAGCTTCGGTTCCCGGACTGCCGCCCTGCAGTCCTACGACCCGGCCCGCCGAAGGTGGGGGCTGTTGCCGCCCGCACCAGCTCCCCGGGCCGCCGCGGCGCTGGTGGCACTTGGCGACCGACTCTTTGCGGTCGGCGGGGTGGGGCAGGACGGTCCGGTAGCGACGCTCCACGTCTACGACATCGCCGCCCGGCGGTGGCGGATTGCGAAGCCGATGCGGGTCGCGCGCGAGCACATCGCCGCCGTCGCGGCTGGTGGGGAGCTCTACGTGTTCGGCGGTCGCTTCGGTGCCCGCAACCTGGCCGCGGTCGAGCGTTTCGACCTCCGGCGCGGCCGCTGGTCGCGGCTTCCGGACCTGCTCCACGCCCGCAGCGGCTTCTCCGCCGCCGTCGTTGCCGGCAAACCCGTCGTGTTCGGTGGGGAGGAGTTGAATCCTGGCGGCGAGACGATCGCTCCAGTCGAGCTCTATGACCCACACGCTCGGCGCTGGCGCCTGCTTCCGGCGATGCGCACCCCGCGTCACGGGCTCGGTGGTGCCGCGCTCGGCCGGCGCATCTACGCGCTGCAAGGAGGGCCCGCCCCGGGCTTTGCCTTCTCGGACAGCATCGAGTTCCTCGACCTGGCGCGCAGGCTCGTAGGTCGTTAGCTCGCCGGCCCCAGGAGCTCAGTCGAAGACGGCTGCCTTGGCGCTCGTCACCTTGCCGGGCGGGCAGGGTTTGAGCTCGTGGCCGGGCGGGGTGAGGATCTGGAAGTTGGTGACCGCGTGGTAGGGCGTGGTGGCACCGTTGTTGAGGGCGAGGGTCACCACCAGGCGGTAGAAGCCGGCGGGCAGTTCGCGGTAGTAGATCTCGGGCCGCGTCGCCGGCGAGTAACTACCGCTGGAGCCAATCCGCTCGGCGAGCACGCCGTTGGGTCCGGTGTAGCGCGGGAAGTCGAAGGAGGCGCCGACCAGCCGCCCGCGGCCTACTGGGCTCTCCTCGGCCCGTTTCAGTTTGACCGGGTCGACGCAGTCGGGCACACGATTGAGCCCGAAGCGCAAGTGCCCCTGGTCGAGCTGGGGTTCGCTGCCGAAATTGCGCGGGGAGAGGCTGAAGTTTCGGACCCGGACCTTGACCACCACCGCCCGGTTCGCCTGCCGGGCTCCGTTGCGGGGGGAGACGATCGCAACGCTTGGCTCTCCGGGACGCTCGACTCGCACTGAGCTATCGCTGCCGTCTCCACCGACAAGGGTTGCCGCTAAGGCGACGGCCACAGCAACCGCCGCCAGGATTGCGAAGATGACGATTCCGGTCCGCATTCGGGCCGGAACATTACGCAGACGCCACTAGGCCACGATCGAATATGACCCCAGCCACTGAACTTGCCTACAGGATCGGTGCCGCGGCTCGGCGGCCGGCGAGCTGGGTGCAGCTTTTCAAATTCGGCTTGGTCGGCTGCTCCGGTTACCTGATCAACCTTGCGGTCTTCGCGGTTCTCGCCGACAACCTCGCCCTACATCACGTCCCCGCGGCGATCGGCGCCTTTTGCGTGGCGGTGGCGAGCAACTTCCTTTGGAACCGCCACTGGACCTTCGAGCCCGGCGACGGCCATCCCGACTCCCAGGCGGCCCGCTTTCTGGCCGTCAGCGTCGGCGGTCTGCTGATCAACCTGGCTGTGCTCGAAGCCCTCGTCTCCGGTGCGTCACTGGGTGATCTGCCCGCCCAGGCGATCGCCGTTGCGGTGGCGATGCCATTCAACTTCCTCGGCAACAAGCTCTGGACGTTCTCCTGACACCAGGTGAGGTTTTGGAACCTTGACTGGGGCGCGTTACCAGGTGCCCTCCAGCCAGGGCAGCAGCTCGGGGATGAGCCGGTCGAGGTCGGGATCGGCGCACGCCAGCTCTGTCTCGGCGAGCTGGATCGCTGCGCCGAGGCCGAACGTTGTCCGGTCGGGGTCGCCGCCGAGCCAGGTTTCGAGCCTGCCCCGGCGGAGATGATCTGTTCGCAGCTCGCGCAGGGCCAGCCGGGCCGCGGCGTGATCGGTCTCGGCCACTTCGATCAACGCCACCAGCCCGGTTCTGACCCGCTCCTCGGGCGAGGCCACCTCAACGGCGGCGATCGCCTGTTCGACAAACACTTCGTCCAACCGCTCTTCTGCCAACAGAGCGGTTTTCGTACCCTCTCTCATGTTGGGACCTCCTCTTCAGGTCTCGGCCGGGCCCCGGGGTGTCGCAAGCATCGCCGGGGCCGCGTCTTTCTTCGCGGCTCAAACTAGGCCCGCGCCCGGACGCCGAAGCGCCCAAACACCTCCCATCCGCGATTTTTCACACTTTTCTGACACTACTGTCACGCATTTGTGTGTCACTCGAATACTTCAAGGTGCTTGACCATAGTTTTCCAGCATAGGACCCCTCGGGCGTGGGGTCAACGTCCGTGGCACACTGCGACGACGATGAGCTACGAGAAGCCGATCTACGACCCGGCTGTGCTCGAGGCCCGGCGACAGGCCGAGTGGGCTGGCTGCGGGGCATTCGAGACGCCTGCGCCAGCGCCCGGGCAGGCGCCCGTCTACGTCAAGCCGTCGAGTCCGTTCACCTCCGGCAACCTCCACATGGGTCACGTCCGCGACTACTCGATCGGCGATGCCTACGCGCGCTTCCGCCGCGACCGTGGCGACGCGGTTCTGTTCGGCTTCGGCTTCGACGCCTTCGGGCTGCCGGCGGAGATGGCGGCGATCGAGCGCGGCACGCGCCCGGCCGAGTGGGTCGAGCGCTGCGGCGAGCGGATGCTGGGGCAGATGAAGCGCCTCGGCTTCTCCTTCGACTACGGGCGCACCTTCTACAGCTCTGACGAGGCCCAGTACCGCTGGTCGCAGTGGCTTTTCCTCACCCTGCACGAGGCCGGACTCATCTACCGCGACAACGCCACCGTCGACTGGTGCGACACCTGCCAGACCACGCTGGCGGCGCTGCAGGTCGAGGACGGGCGCTGCTGGCGTTGTCACAACCGGGTGCGATTGATCCGCCGGCCGACCTGGTTCCTGCGACTGTCCCCCTACCTCGAGGAGAACGATCGCAACCTCGAGCGACTCACCGAGTGGGACGAGCTCTCGCTCAAGACCCAGCGCTACATCCTCGGCCGCACCGACGGAGTCGAGCTCGACCTGGCCGGTCCGGACGGCGGCGGCCTCGAGGTCTTCACTCCCCATGCGGACGCGGTGGGAGAGGCCCGCTTCGTGCTCCTCTCGCCGCGCCATCCGGAGGTCGAGCGCTGGGCGGCGGAGCCGGCGGTCGCAGGACAGCTCGACGAGCTGCGCTCGGGCGGTTGGGAGCGCAGCGCCCGCGACGCCTCCGCGGTGCCGGTTATCGACACGGGTGCCTCCGCCGAGGTGGCCGCCGGTGGCTCGCTGCCTCTCTTCGTCTCGCCGATCGTCGACGCCCGCTACGGGCCGACCGCCGCACTCGGCATCCCCGCCGTCGACGAGGCCGACGAGGCGATCGCGGCGCGCATGCGGCGCATCGCCCTAGAGCCGCTCGGGGGTGGCTCACTCGCCGGCTTGGAGCCACGCGAGGCGACCCGTTACCGCGCCTACGACTTCTCGATCTCTCGCCAGCGCTACTGGGGCACGCCGATCCCTGTCCTGCACTGCGAGCAGTGCGGCGTGGTCCCGGTTCCGCTGGAGGACCTGCCGGTCGTGCTGCCGCGCGATGTCGAGCCGAGCGGCGAGGGCAACCCGCTGGCCGAGCGCCCGGACTTCCTCGCGGCGACGTGCCCGCGCTGCGGCGGAGCCGCGAAACGCGAGACCGACACGCTCGACTGCCACTTCGACGCCCTCTGGCTCTGGGTTCCCGCCGCCGTGCCACCCGAGGATCGAGCCGAGCGGATGTTCAGCCATCCCGACCTGCAGCGCTGGCTTCCCTCCGAGCGGCTCGTCGCCGGCAACGACAGCGGCGGCTTCGTCTTCGACCAGCGCGTCGTGACCAAGGCGCTGCGCGACATCGGCCCCTTCTCCTTCCTCGAGGACGGCGAGCCCTTCGCCGGCTGTCTCTTTCACGAGATGGTGATCGCTGACGGGCGCAAGATGAGCAAGCACCTCGGCAACGTCGTCGATCCCGACGAGCTGGTCGCCGAGCACGGCGCCGACACGGTTCGCCTCGCCGTCCTCTACGCCGCCGGGCCCGCCAAGGCGCTCAACTGGACCGATGGCGCGCTTCGCTTCGCCTCGCGCTTCCTGCGGGGTCTCTGGGACTACACGCACGAGCGCATCGCCGCCGCCGCCGAGGCGGCGCACGACCCCGAGGCAGCGGCCGACACGGCGTTCATCCGCGAGCGGCTGGGCAAATGGTGCGAGAACGGACTGGAGCGGATCACCGCCGACCTGGAGGAGCTGCAGATGCACAAGGCGGTGCGCAACGTCACCCGGTTGCTGGAGCGAATCAAGGACTACGAGAAACGCATCGTCGAGCGCCGCGGTCAGCTTGACCGCGAGGACTTCGAGGCGCTGCTCGAGGCATTGACGCTGCTGGCCCGGACCCTCTCGCCGTTCGCCCCGCACATCGCCGAGGAGCTGTTGGGCGCCCTCGGCCGAGATCCCTCGGTAGGATTTCCGGCACGAGGAGAGACGTTGGCCCTCGCAGTGGCCAGGAATAATTGATCGATATGTCTGCACCTGCTATACACCGACCCTCATGATCAGGCGCCAGCACGGAAAGCGCCGGCGGAGATTCGCCAAGGCCGGGGGCCTGCCCTCGCTAGCTGGAGGCGTTGAGGGGCGATGAGCCTCTCGGCCGACCAGCGCACCCGCTCCTGCGCGACGGAGCTGGTCTGCCACGACTGCGGGCTTCGACTGCCCCTTCTCGATACGACCTTCAAGTGCCTTGGCTGCGGCCAGGGCCTTGACATCGACTACGACTACGAGCTGGCCGCGGCGCGCGTCGCCGAGCAGCCGATCGCCGAGCGACAGCTGAACATCTGGCGCTTCGAGGAGCTACTGCCAATCGTCGATGCCAAGGCGCAGGCGCGGGTGGGGCGCTACAGCGGCCGTACGCCGCTGATCCACGCTGACCGGCTTGGTGCCGAGCTTGGCCTGCGCAAGCTCTACCTCAAGGACGACAGCACTCAGCGCCCGAGCCTCTCCTACAAGGACCGCGTCGTTTCGATGGCGGTCGCCCGCCTGCTCGAGCTGAGCAAAGAGGAGATCGGCTGCGTCTCGACTGGCAACGTCGGCACTGCAGTCGCCTCGCTGGCCGCCAAGGCGGGCGTCGCCGCCTACGTCTTCTACCCGAGCAACCTGGAGCGCGGCAAGGCGCGCGCCTGCCGGGCGCTGGGCGCAGCCGTGATCCAGCTCGACGGCAACTACGACGAAGCCAACCGTGCCTGCCGCGAGTTGGCTCTGGCGACCGACATCCAGTTCGCCAACATCACGCTGCGGCCGTTCTACGCCGAGGGGGCGAAGACGATGGCCTTCGAGGTGGTCGAGCAGCTCGATTGGATCTCGCCCGATCATTTCGTCATCCCGGCTGCCGGCGGAACCCTCTCCTCGCGCGTACACAAGGGGTTAGGCGAGATGGAGAAGGTGGGGATGGCGGAGACTGCTGCCACCAAGATCCACATCGCCCAGGCTGAGGGCTGCGGACCGATCGCCACCGCCGTCCTCGACGGCAGCGGTGAGATCGTGGCGCAGCGGCCGCAAACTGCCGCCCATTCGCTGGCGATCGGCGCTCCCGGCGATGGCCCGCTCGTCGTCGACGCGGTGACGTCGCGCGGCGGCTCGGCGGCAACCGCCAGCGACCCCGAGATCTTCGAGGCGCTCGACCTGCTCGGCGCCACCGAGGGAATCCTCACCGAGCCGGCCGGCGGCACCACGATCGCCGCCACGATGAAGCTCGCCAACGAGGGCAAGCTCAGCCGCGATGACACCGTCGTAGCGATCATCAGCGGCAACGGCTACAAGACCCTCGACGAGCACCCCGACAAGCCCTGGCCCGAGATGGTCGCCCCCGAGGTCGAGGCGATGGAGGAAACCCTCTCCCAGTTCCGCCGCTCCGACGCCCGGGCCGCGCTACCCCGCACCTGAGCGCACTCTACGCCGGTTGCCGCACCGCCCCCGGCTTTGCGAACTCGTGTGTGTACAGTTAAGAATAAAGCCTAATTTGCCTGCTTAACACCGAAATCTGAGCATAATGCCCGTCGCCGGGGGGCAACCGATGACGGGGGATGGGGACAACAGAAGCTCGTACCAGCGCCTGCTGAGCGAGTACCTGCAGTGCGAGCTGTATCACGCGCTTGGGGCCTATCGCGTGGCGGGGGAACGGCTCGAGCGGCTGGCGATGCCACTCGCCGAGCTAGAAAAGGATCGAGACGTAGGGTCCTCAACGGATCCAGGCGTCGAGGGGCAGGACGAGCGGTCAAAGACCCTGCTCGAGCTGGTGCAGCTGGCAAAGACGTACAACTTCGACCTCAGCGAGCACCGCCACGCTTCGATTCCGCTTCCGCGCTTTGGCTCGACCGACATGGACATGTCGGTTGTCGGCGGCCGTCCGGCTCGTGATCCGATTCCCCGCAAGCTGCCTCTGACCGACAAGAAGCGCTTCTATCTCGACCCCCGGGATGCGCTCGGCCACCGCAAACCTCCGTGGCCCACTCACCCCAGCCTGGGTGACGTGAGCAAGTACTACCGCACGGCGATTCAGGTCCTGCGGACCTACGACCCCGCCGACATCCCCAGCGAGGTGGGGTCAGTCGATTTCGGCGACGAGCCGCCGGGGGGTATGGCCTACTACGAAGCGAACTTCCTCGACAGCATCGTTGCGCCGAGAGACGGCGTCTCGGCCAACCACAAGGAGTTCAAGCGACGCCGTCACAGGGATCAGCGCCTGGCTCGCTATCGGAACCGCTACCGGGAAGCGGAACGATGGCTCGGGGCGAACGCGCCGGACACGCCTGCGGTTGACCCAGAGGGGTGCGAGCACGATCCGGCGTTTCTGGAACGGATTGCGACGAGCGATCTCAGCGTTCCCGGGGAGTCCTTGCCGAGGATGGTCATCAACTGTCAGGCCGAGGCTCATCTGAGCATGCACGCGGTTGAGGCCTGGCAGCTGATGTGCCTTGGCCAGCAAGCCGAGTACTTTGGCGAAGACGAGCAGAAATGGTTGGAGCTGGAGCTCGAGCGGAGCATTGCGCTCTCGACCTTCGTCTACTGCGCCAGTCGCACCGCGCCGTGGATGTTCGCCAAGGATGACAGCGAGCGACTCGCCGTGTTCGAAGGTGCACCGAATGCTTGGGAGAACGTGGTCCCATCCCACTGCCTCTGGATAGCGGCTCAAATGAGCTTGCTAGCTCTCCACCGCCGCGCCTACGCACGCGCGCTGAAATGCGACTCCGAGCAGGCCTACAACGACTACCACAAGCTCCACCAGCTGATCCGCGACACCGAACGTCGGGTCGAGTCGGCGCCGATCCGGGTCGACGGCGCACAGGAGTTCCTGGAAGGGCTGAGTGCGGAGGCTCACCATCACATCGGCGAGCTGTATCGCGCAGAGCACGCCCACAAGCCGGCTCTAGAGCACTTCGAAGCAGCCTCCCACCGCCTTGCGCGTCTGCGGGACAGGCATACGGTCGACCCGGTCCTGGTCGACTCCCGTTGGACCGTGCAGCTGCAGATCAGTCGCGGCAAGGCCTGTTACGAGATGGGGATGCACAAGGACGCGCTGACCTGGTACCTCAACGCCTGGCGCGCCTTTCTCGAGCTCCTCGCGGACGACAGCAAGACTGAGGCAAGCACCAAGAAGATCGAGGAAGCAATCGATTGGCTAGAAGACGTCAAGTTCGAGCCCGAGCTGCGCAAAGAGGAGGTCTCCGAACGGCTACGACCGGTGGTCGATCAGCTTGACCGGATCAGCGCTGTCGGTCCCCTGGGTGCGCTCGCCTCTGAGATCTTGCTCCGCCTCGGTCACCTCCTCTTCGTCCTCAATGTCGCCTACGACAAACACATCTCACTGGACAACCCCTCCGAGGAGGAGCGGAAGCCCGAAGCGCGCGAGCGGATCATGCGCACCTTGGCACGTCCCTGTCTAGCCAAGGCCGCGGAATGCGACCCCCACGGCACCCTCGTCGGCGCGGACATGCTGAAGGCGCGCTTCCGCTTTGCGGGCCTCTTCGATCGCGAGCTCCCCGATGCATACTCGGATCTACTCAAGCCGCCGAGACTGAAGCCGGTCGGCCAACACTGGCCCCACGGCGGCAACGACTACGAACGCCTGGCCCGGGTTGCCGAGTACCTGATTCTCGACGCCCGGGTCGACAGGTTTGAGGAGCAGGACGAATCGAGAAACGCGAACCCCGACGTCACCGACTCCTTCGTCGCTCGCGATCTGCTCCTGAGCCTGTTCATGTCGACCGACAGCATCAACGTCCGCAAGTCGCAGATTCACCGCTTCTTGATGAAGCCGCCAAATGACCGGCCCGTGCCCAGTGGGCACGAGGCAACGATCGAGTTCGTCTGCATGCGCCGCTACAGCTCACCCTTCCCATTGCTGCCCCGGCCGTCGGCATTTCGCTCGCTGGGAGGCGGCTACTTCGTCCGCCTGCACCCAAGCCACCCCAAGGGCAAGGGTGGCGATCGAAAGCCCTATGGCGTCGCCGTCGACCCCGGGGTCGATTTCGTTGAGAACCTCTACCGCGCTGGTTACTCGCTCGGCGACATCGACATGATCTTCGTTACCCATGACCACGTGGATCATCTCGGTGCGCTGGATCCGCTCCTTTCGTTGCTGCACGTGCGTTCGCAGCTGATCGAACACGAGGAGAAGCCGGTCGAGGAGCGCAAGACGATCAAGGTTTTGGTCAGCGGCTCGGTCTTCCAGCGCTATGAGGACGTCACTCAGCTTCGCGAAGCCCACCGCTTCGATTTTGAGAACTTTGAGCCGATGAAGGATGACGGGGGCGCGCTCACTCGTCCGATAAAAGATGAGGATGGCAAGCTCAGCTTTGAGGCCCTGGAAGCCTTCTTCGCTGGCTTTCCCTCGGAGTTCGAAATCGTCGCGATGTCCTCTGCAGAGGGTCAGCCGGACCCCCCCGGTGGTCACCTCGATCTCAGTGGCATGCCGTCCCATGGCGCCTGTTTCAGAACGAAGAAGGAGGGCCCCAGCCTGGCGATCACGAGCGACACGCCGCCGCCGCCAACCCGGATCGGCGATGCCGAGCTATACGAGGCGTGGAAACGCGCCTGGCGCCCGGCGCTTGAGGCGGATCTGCTCGTCGTCCACCTCAGCTCGGTGCCCCTGACCGAGCTGCGGCGGATGGACAGGGCTGCGGACTTGACGTCGAACGCCCCGAGCTCGAAGCGACCGGCTGACCGTTCGACGACGCTGCCGCAAGATGAAAAAGACCTCGAGGATTTCCGGCTGCGGTTGCAGAACGCCAATAAAAACCTCCAAGGGCAGGTCGAGTATGCGCAGTGGCTGCGCTCGCACCACCCCGACCCCACCGGCGCCAAGCTGACGGCGCCCCTGGTGGGCCCGGTCCCGTCCGGCTGGCTGCCACCCGCCGACCACAACTACCTGGCTGGCTTGCTTGCGTGGGCCAGGGAGTACGAGCGGGCACGAGAATGGAAGGTGCTGCGGGAAGCTGAGTCGGGCAAGAGCCCAGTGCCGCCCAGCGGCGACATTCGACCGCTGGGTCTCTTCGTGATCGGCGAGCTGAGCGAGGAGCTGGGAACGATGCGAGGAAAAGTCGCCACCCGACTTAGTCATCGTCTTTTCGAAGGGAAAAGACGACTGAAAGAATTCGAAGACAGCGAGCCGAAAGCCCAGGGAAGAAAAGTCGGCCTGTTCGGGGCGCTTTCGGCTGACATCGGCCTCCATGTCTGCATCACCGCCGATCGCGATGCCCCGCAAAAGACCAGGTCCAAGACCGAGGTGCTCTGCACGACCTGCGACCTGGATACCGACCGTGCCCCGGACGAGCGCTATCACTTCATCCACCATGTCTACGAGGTGTGCGTAAAGGGTGAAAACGAGGGCATCTTCTACAACTGCCTCGAGCACGACCCTGCCCGACAGGAGGACCCGACTTTCCTCGAGCGCTTGGAGCGCTTCGATATCTTTGGCCGCTAGGCCGGGGCCCATGCGTGGCCGGAGAAAGCAATGGGAAAAGCAAGACCCTTTATTCGCAGCGTCATTCGCATTCTCGTTTTCCCCCTGTCCATCGCCTTTCACCCCGCCGTGCTGCCAAGCACGGGTCCGCTTATCGCTTTTTTAGGCGGCTGGTTCATCGCCGGAAATGGGCGCCTCTATCCGCCAGCGTTCTTCGGGGCGGCGGCGCAAGTGATCCCGGTTCTGCTGCTGGTGCTGGCGGTCGAGGCCCGGTTCTTCAGGCTGAACCTCGTCCCTCTCGAGGAGATTGCCCGGGGAGTGTTCGATGCCCTTATCCCCAAGGGAGCTCAGAGTGCGCAGCACTCCGGCCCGTTCGCTCTGATGGCCACTCTCTATCGGCACCCGGTGGGCCTCTATGTCTTCCAACGGACCCAGGTCGTGATCGTGCTGGCGGTGCTGGTTGCCGGGGAGGTGGTCTCCTTCTTGGCTCTCGGGGCCGACTCCCCCGGCCGGGTCTGTCAGCAGATTGCACTTGGAGCTATATGGGCCGGTCTCGTTTCGGTGGTCGTCACGGCCCTGGTGGGTCCGGCCGCCGCGAAAAGCCTCTCCTCCTCAGACCTCGGCGACCGATCTGAGGTCGGGCACGAGGAGTCCGGCAGCGACACTCACCCCGGGATGCGACGCCCCCACGATGCGATGCCGGAGGAGGGACTCGAACCCCCGACACGCGGATTATGATTCCGCTGCTCTAACCAGCTGAGCTACTCCGGCCGGGAGGGGGATGCTAGCGAGGCGTCTCGCGTGAGTGAGCCGCCCGCCGCTCCTGCGGATAGCCTTTCTTGTGTGATGGGGAGCGCTCTGGATAGGGCAGTGGGTACGTTGCTTCGGGATTGCCTGAGTCTGAACCCCTCCGAAGAGGTCCTCGTGATCTGCAATCCGATGACCGAAGAGCTCGGAGCATTGCTGCGGATCAACGCCCAGGGCGAGGGCGGCGAAGCCACCCTGGCGGTGATCTCGGAGCGTGAATCGCATGCCGCCGAGCCGCCTCAGGCGGTTGCCGCGGCGATGCTCGCCGTCGACATCGTCATGGCACCGACGATTCAGTCGATCTCCCACACCGAGGCGCGCCGGGCGGCGACCGAGGCGGGGGTGCGCGTCGCCTCGATGCCGGGAGCGACGGGCGAGATGCTCGCCCGTGTGATGGGCGCCGACCCGAAGCTGTTGCGGAAACGGGGCGCCTCGGTCGGCCGTGCGCTCGGGGCTGGGGCTGAGGCGAGGATCACCTGCCGGCACGGCTCCGACCTGCGTCTCGGTCTGGAGGACAGGACGGCGATCGTCGATGCCGGGGCGTTGAACATGCGGGGTGCCTTCGGCAACATCCCCTGCGGTGAGGCCTTCATCGCGCCGCTCGAGGGAACGGCCGAGGGGACGCTGGTCGTCGACGGCTCGATCGCCGGCATAGGCAAGCTCGCGGCGCCGGTCGAGCTCACCGTTCGCGGCGGTCACGTGACCGAGGCGGTCGGGTCCGACGGACCGCAACTGCTGGAGCTGCTCACCGAACACGGCCCCGACGGCACCAACGTCGCCGAGCTCGGTATCGGCACCAACGAATGCGCGATCCTGACCGGCAACATCCTCGAGGACGAGAAGATCCTCGGCACCGCCCACGTCGCTTTCGGTGCCTCGGCGGCGATCGGCGGCACGGTTCAGGTCCCTGTTCATCTCGACTGCGTGCTGCTGCGGCCGACGGTGGAGGTCGACAGCGCGACGATCGTGCAAGCCGGAGAGCTGGTCATCTGAAGCTGCTCGCCGTTCCGAACGTCTCAGAGGGGCGCGATGAAGGGCGGATCGACACCCTGGAGCGCGCCTTCTCCAACGGTGTGCACGTGCTCGACCGCCACAGCGATCGCGATCACAACCGGACCGTCTTTACGCTTGCCGGCGAACCGGAGGCACTGACGGCGGCTCTGGCTCGCGGGGCTGCCGAGGCGGTGCGCGCGATCGACATGAACGTCCACGAAGGGGTTCATCCGGCCGTCGGAGCGCTCGATGTCTGCCCGCTCGTCTGGATCATGCCGGAGCAGCGTGATGCCGCCCGGGCCGCGGCAATCGAGGTCGCCGGCGAGATCGGCGACCTCGGCGTCCCGGTCTTTTTCTACGGCGAGCTTGCCGCCGGCCCCGAGCACAGTGAGCGCGCCTACTTTCGCAACGGCGGCCTGGCCGAGCTATGGCTGCGAATGGAGGCGGGCGAGCTGCGTCCCGACCGCGGTCCTGAGACGCCGCACCGCACGGCGGGGGCGACGCTCGTCACCGCCCGCCCGCCGCTGGGGGCCTTCAACGTCGAGCTCGACAGCGCCGACCTCGACCTCGCGCGCGCCGTTGCCGCCGGGCTGCGCGAGTCCGGTGGCGGGCCGGCCAGCGTGCGGGCGATCGGCCTGCCGTTGTCGCACGGCCGCGTCCAGGTGTCCACCAACATCCACGATCCAGTCGCGGTGCCGTTGGGGGTGGTCGTCGAGCGGATTCGCGAGCTCGCCGCTGCGCTCGGCGCCCGGCCGGTAGAGGCAGAGTTGATCGGCCTCGTTCCCGAGGCCGCGCTCGCTCATTACCCGGACGATGTCCCCATCCGTGGCTTCGATCCAGGTCAGCAGACGATCGAGCAC
>JBAREU010000057.1:0-3317 GCA_049796515.1 Solirubrobacterales bacterium | reverse complement strand
CGCTCGACCTCGGCCAGCAGCGCCGTGGTGTGCTGCGGCCTCCCCGCATCGGAGAGGCCGAGCAGCGCCTCGTGCAACACCTCGCCGTCGCGCATCGCGGCGGCAGTGGTGTCACCGGTCGCGGTGTCGAAGCCGACCGTGACCAGTTCGCGCTACCCCGGGACCGTGAAGACGAAGAAGCCGACGCGCCTACCCTCGACGAACCAGGTCACGCGGTGTTTGCCGGGGATGTTCGAGGTGATCTTGTTGACGTAGAGCGTCCCTTTGACCGCTTCCTGTTTGGGCGCGCAAAGGTTTTTTTTGGTTGGGAATTTGACGCACACCGTGTAGAAGACGTCGCCTTTGTTGCTGCGGAAAAAGGCGCCCTTTTTGCGCGCCTTCTGGCAGAGATGCGACGGTTTGGCGTTCTGGGAGAGACCGCAGGCGACGTAGTGCTTGTAGGCGGCAGCCTGCGCCGAGGCGGGCGACGCGCTCGCCAGCAGCATTACCCCCAAGACGATCGCCGTCAGCTTCAGTCCCTTCATCGAGCGCTTCCCTCCTTCGGTGTTTTGCCTGCGCGGGCGATGCTACAGGGCGGCCTCCTCCACCGAAACACGCTTATCTGCGGGGAGATGCGCTGGTGGGGTCAACGAGATCGATCCGCCGTCTGTCGCCGCCGAGGTGGGTGAGACGGACCTCGAGGACCCGGCGTCCAGCCAGATCGGGAGCCGCCACGGCGGGCCACTCGACGAAGGCGATCGAGGCAGGGTCGAGGTAGTCGTCGAGCAGCGCCGGGTCCTCGCCCTCGAGGCCGCCGAGTCGGTAGAGGTCGAGGTGGGAGATCGGCAGCCGGCCGCTGTAACGCTGACCAATCGTGAAGGTCGGCGAGGTGACCGGCTCCTTCACCCCCAGCGCCCGGCAGGCGCCCCTGATCAGGGTCGTCTTGCCAGCGCCCAGGTCGCCCTCGATGACGACGACGTCGCCGGCGGAAAGACGCGCAGCGATCCTCGCCCCGACGGCTTCCGTCTCAGCAGCCGAGCCACTCTCGACGGTCTCCGCCCCGGGACTCAACCGAACAGGTCGAGCTGGTCGGCCGGAGGCTGGGGGGGGCCGGGGACAGGCGCCTCCTCGATCTCCTCCTCCGGCTCCGGCGCGCCCGGCGGCGGGCCGGCGAGCAGCTTGGGCAGGAGCTCGAAGTCGGCCCGCAGCGTCTCCTTGACGGCCGGCGTGCGCAGCGCCGCGGCCGGGTGGAAGAGCGGCAGCAAGAAGACCGCGCGGCCACCCAGCTCGTGGACCTGCGGCGTCCCCCGCACGCGCGTAATCCCGGCGGGATTGCCGCTCAACAGCTTGGTCGCGAAGTTGCCCAGGGTGCAGACGACGCGCGGCTCGATCAGGCGCACCTGTTCGAAGAGATAGGGACGGCAGGCCTCGATCTCCAGCGGCTGGGGGTCGCGGTTGCCCGGCGGGCGGCTCTTCAGCACGTTGGCGATGAAGACGTCCTCACGCGAGAGACCGATTCCTTCGAGCATCTGGTTGAGAAGCTGCCCGGCGCGGCCGACGAAGGGCAGCCCCTGGCGGTCCTCTTCGGCGCCCGGCGCCTCGCCGACGAACATCACCTCGGCGTCGGCGTCGCCCGCGCCGAACACGGACTTGGTCCGCGTCTCGTGCAGAGGGCACTTCGTGCACCCCTGGACCTCTTTGTAGAGGTCGACCAGCTTGGCGCGCCGCTCCTCGGTCGTGAGGCTCATCGCCGCTGGATGGTATGCGCTAGGGGAGCGGCTCCCAGTCCCAGCTCTGTCTCGACCCGATCCCGTCCTTCTGCTCGAGGTAGCGCTGGAATTCGGCCAGCTCGACAGGCTCGACCCCATAGACGTGATCGGGTTCGGGGAAGCGGTGCGAGCGGACCTCCTCCGCGTAGCGGCCGACCCCCTCGACCATCGCCGCGTGGATCTCGGCGTAGCGCTTGACGAATTTGGGCGAGCGGCCGGTGGTGATCCCGAGCAGGTCGTGGTAGACGAGCACCTGGCCCGCGGTTGCGGGACCGGCGCCGATGCCGATCGCGGGGATCTCCAGCTTCCCGGCAATCGCCTCGGCGATCGCCGCTGGCACCGCCTCGAAGACGATCGCGAAGCAGCCGACCGACTGCAGGGCGAGGGCATCCTCGAGCAGCTGGATCGCCCCCTGCGCGGTCTTGCCCTGGGTCTTGTAGCCGCCCAGGGCGGTCGCCGTCTGCGGGGTCAGGCCGACGTGGCCCATCACCGGGATGCCGGCGCGGACGATCGCCCGCGCCCGCTCGACCGAGGTCCCCCCCGCCTCAAGCTTGACCACCCGGCAGCCGGTCTCCTTGACCATTCGCTGGGCGCTCTGCACGGCGAGCTCGTTACTCGCCTCGTAGCTGCCCATCGGCATGTCACCGACCATCAGCGGCGTCTTCAGGCCGCGACGGACGGCCTTGCCGAGCATGATCATCTCGTCCATCGAGACCGGCTCGGTGCCGGGGTAGCCGAGCACGACCATCGCCGCCGTATCGCCGACCAGGACGAGGTCGACCCCCGCCTCCTCGGCGACCCGCGCCGAGGGGTAGTCGTAGGCGGTGACCATCACGATCGGTTCGCCGGCCGCCTTCATCTCGGCCAGGCGCGGCAAGGTGACGGGCTGGCGATCGCTCATCACACGACCTCCTGTGAGAGCAGCACCTCCGGGTGGCTGTCGACGGCGACGGTCGCGTTGTCGTCGTCGACGTGGACGACGATCGGCGAGTAGGTCTCGAGGTCGCGCTCGTCGTAGGCACCGAAGGAGGCGACGATGATCTTGTGACCGGGTCGGGTCAGGTGGGCGGCGGCGCCGTTGACCTGCATCGTGCCGGAGCCCGGCTCGCCGTCGATCACGTAGGTGACGAAGCGGGCGCCGTTGTCGATGTCCCAGACGTGGACCTGCTCGTTGGTGATCAGGTCTGCGCTCGCCATCAGCTCGGTATCAACCGTGATGCTGCCGATGTAGTTGACGTCACAGTCGGTCACCGTCGCCCGGTGGATCTTGGACTTGAGCATCTGCCTCTGCATCAGGTTTGCGCCTCCGTGTTGGCGTTTCCGTGTTCCGTGTCTCCGCTCGGCGTGCCCTTGGGCCACACCGTCAAGTTGTCGATCAAGCGCGCCTCGCCGATTCTGGCCGCGACCGCGATCAGCACCGGGCGCTCGTCCAAAACCTCAACGGACGTCAGGTCCTCAGGATTGCGTGCCTCCAGATACTCGGGCTCGACCCCAGCGGCGGCGAGCTCCCGCCGGCCGGCGTCGAGCGCCTCGGCGAGCGAGCTCTCGCGCGCTCGCCGCTCGACGACC
>JBAREU010000056.1:0-8259 GCA_049796515.1 Solirubrobacterales bacterium | reverse complement strand
GGCCGGCAGCACGGCCGCCGCCGGCGCCTCGACCAGGTCGCGCCAGGCACGCAGCCGCCTGGTCAGCTCGATCGCATCGCTGACTTCGTCCTCGGCGCTGGGGTCGCGCAGGGTCCAGTTTGCCGTGGGGAAGGGATGCACCGCCAGATGTCCCTGGCGCGACGGGTGGTAGGACCAGATCTCCTCGGTGACGAAGGGCATGACCGGGTGCAGCAGAGCGAGGATGCGCTCCAGCGTCCAGAGCAGCGTCGCCGAGACCTCCGCCTCACCCTCGTAGAGGCGCGGCTTGACGATCTCCAGGTACCAGTCGCAGAACTCCGACCAGAAGAAGGCGTAGGCCTCATGGGCGGCGTGGGCGAAGTCATATTCCTCCAGCTTCGCCGTGACCGAGGCGATCGTCGCCTCCAGGCGGGAGAGCAGCCAGCGGTCCTCGACGGCAAGCGGGCACGGTTCGGCCTCGACCTCGGCGACGTTGAGCAGGATCAGGCGGCTCGCGTTCCAGAGCTTGTTTGCCAGGTCGGCGCCCTGCTGGACCTTGGCGTCGGAGAAGCGCACGTCCTGGGTCGAGGACATCGCCAGCAGACCGAAGCGCAGTGCGTCGGCGCCGTGCCTGTCGATCTCCTCCAGCGGATCGATGCCCGTGCCGAGGCTCTTCGACATTCGGCGACCGTCGCGCGCCTGGATCACGGAGTGGACGTAGACGTCGCGGAAGGGGACGTCGCCGGCGAACTCGATCCCAGTCATGATCATCCGCGCCACCCAGAGGAAGAGGATCTCGCGCGCGGTGGTGAGGAAGCTGGTCGGGTAGAAGGCGCGCAGCTCCGGCGTGTCATCGGGCCAGCCGAGGGTGGCGAAAGGCCACAGCGCTGAGCTGAACCAGGTGTCGAGCACGTCCTCCTCCTGGCGCAACGGACCGCCGCAGGCGCCACAGCGCTCGGGGGCCTGCTCGGCGACGATCGTCTCCTGGCAGGCGTCGCAGTACCAGACCGGGATCCGGTGCCCCCACCAGAGCTGGCGCGAGACGCACCAGGGCCTGATCTCGCGCATCCACTCGAGGTAGACGCGCTTCCACTGCGGCGGGGTTATCCGCACCTCGTCGCGCGCGACGACCTTGATCGCCGGCTTCGCAAGCTCGTCCATACGGCAGAACCACTGCAGCGAGATCAGCGGCTCGATCCGCTCGCCCGAGCGGTGCGAGAAGGGAACCGAGTGGACATAGGGCTCCTCGGCCCGCAGCCGGCCCTCCTCGCGCAGGGCGGCGACGACCGCCTCCTGCGCCTCGGCGGCGCTCAGGCCAGCGAAGCGCTTACCGACCGCCTCGCTCATGCGCCCGTCGGGGCCGATCACGCCGATCTCCTCGAGCCCGTGCCGGCGGCCGATCTCGAAGTCGTTGGGGTCGTGGCCGGGGGTGATCTTCAGCGCTCCCGTGCCGAACTCGGGGTCGACGTGCTCGTCGGCAATGATCGGCAGTCGACGGTCGACCAGCGGCAGGACACAGTGCTGGCCGACCAGGTCGGCGTAGCGCTCGTCGTCCGGGTTGACCGCCACGGCGGTGTCGGCCAGCATCGTCTCCGGCCGCACCGTCGCCACGGTCAGCACCCGGTCGGAGCCCTCGACCGGGTAGTCGATCGAGTAGAGGGTGTCCTCGACCTCGCGGTTCTCGACCTCCAGGTCGGAGATCGCCGAGTGCGAGCCCGGGTCCCAGTTGACCATGTAGTTGTCGCGGTAGATGTAGCCCTTGTCGTAGAGCTGCTTGAAGACGCGGTAGACGGCGCGGACGTAGTCCTCTTCAAGGGTGAAGCGCTCGCGCTCGTAGTCGCAGGAGGCGCCGAGCCGCTTGTACTGCTCGACGATCCGCGATCCGTACTCCTCTTTCCAGGCCCAGACGCGCTCGACGAAGGCCTCGCGACCGAGCTCCTGGCGGGTCTTGCCTTCGGCGCGCAGCTCTTTCTCGACCACCGCCTGGGTGGCGATGCCGGCGTGATCGGTACCGAGCGTCCAGAGCGTGTTGCGGCCTCGCATCCGGTTCATCCGCACCAGCGCGTCCTGCATCGCGCCGTTCAGCGCGTGGCCCATATGGAGGGCGCCGGTGACGTTCGGCGGCGGGATCGCGACCGAGTAGTTCTCAACCGCAGCCCCCTCAGCCTTCGGATGGAAGTAGCCACCATTCATCCACTCGGCGAAGATGCGCGCCTCGACCTCCGCCGCTTCATAGCGGGTCTTCTCCTGCAGTGAGTCTTTGCGCTCCTCGGACACGGAAGCGCGAGTTTAGTTCTAGGCGGTTTCCTCGCCCAGGTCCTCGTCGGCCGCCCCGATGTCCTGGTGGGCGGCCTCGGTGACCAGGGTCGGCCGACGGCCCTGGACGATCGTCTCCTTGGTCACCACGCACTTGGTCACATCGCGGCGCGAGGGCAGCTCGAACTGGACGTCGAGCAGCGTCTCCTCGAGGATCGAGCGCAGGCCGCGGGCGCCGGTCTCGCGCTCCAACGCTTTGTCGGCAATTGCCTCGAGGCTGTCCTCGGAAAAGACCAGCTCGATGTCGTCGAACTCGAAGAAGCGCTGGAACTGGCGGGTCAGGGCGTGCTTCGGCTCGGTCAGGATCGTGATCAGGTCGTCGCGGGTGAGCTGGTGGATCGCGGCAACGACCGGCAGGCGACCGATGAACTCGGGAATCAGGCCGTACTCGATCAGGTCCTCGGGCAGCACCTGCTCGAACCACTCGCCCTTGTCCTTTTTCTCACGCGAGGAGATCGCCGCACCGAAGCCGACCCCCCGATCCCCCACCCGATTCTCGATCACCTTGTCGAGCTCGGCGAAGGAACCGCCGCAGACGAAGAGGATGTTGGTCGTATCAATCGTGAGGAACTCCTGGTGGGGGTGCTTGCGCCCGCCCTGCGGCGGCACTGACGCTGTCGTCCCCTCGAGGATCTTCAAGAGCGCCTGCTGCACGCCTTCGCCGGAGACGTCGCGGGTGATCGACGGGTTGTCGGCTTTGCGCGCGATCTTGTCAATCTCGTCGATGTAGATGATCCCCGTCTCGGCTTTCTTCACGTCGTAGTCGGCGGCCTGGATCAGCTTCAAGAGAATGTTCTCGACGTCCTCGCCGACGTAGCCGGCCTCGGTCAGCGCGGTCGCGTCGGCGATCGCGAAGGGCACGTTGAGAATGCGGGCCAGGGTCTGCGCAAGCAGCGTCTTGCCGCAGCCGGTCGGGCCGAGCAGGAGGATGTTGGACTTCTGCAGCTCGACTTCGGGATCCTCGCCTTCGGAGGCCATCTGCACCCGCTTGTAGTGGTTGTAGACGGCAACCGAGAGGGCGCGCTTGGCGGCCTCCTGGCCGACCACGTACTCCTCGAGGATCTCGTGGATCTCGCGCGGTTTCGGCAGGTTCTCGAGGGCGACGCCCTCGCCGGTCGGCGGCGTCAGCTCCTCGTCGATGATCTCGTTGCAGAGGTCGATGCACTCGTCGCAGATGTAGACGCCGGGGCCGGCGATCAGCTTCTTGACCTGGCGCTGCGACTTACCGCAGAAGCTGCAGAGGAGTTGCTCGTTGGAATCTGTGGGGCGTGCCAAAGCGAAATCCCCTCCTTGCGGGGCGGTAGTTACCTACCGGCGTCGCGCCCCAAAGCTTAGAGGGGACTGCAACCCGGCCCTGTCGCTGCCGTCGTTTACGGCGGAGCGGCGGCGGTCCCTTCCCGCGGGCGGCGCCTTGCGCGCCGATGGAGCCCGGCAGACCAGGGCGATACGGTCCCCGAGCCGTGAGCGACGACCTGCGGATCGAGCCGATCGCCGAGTCCCACTACGAGACGCTGCTGCCGATAATCGCCGCCTACCAGGGCTTCTACGGAGCGGACGACATCCGCACCGAGCGCAACCGCACCTTCTTCCGCCGCTTCATCGCCCCCAGCGAGGAGGGCGAGCTACTCGGTGCCTGGCGCGGCGGTGAGCTGGTCGGCTACGCCTGCCTCTACTGGCACTTCTCCTCGACCCGCGCGGTCGAGACCGTGCTGATGAACGATCTCTATGTCGCCGAGAGCCGGCGCGGCGAAGGCGTAGGCCGCGCCCTGATCGAGGCCAGCGCCGAGATCGCCCGCAGGCGCGGCGCCCACCACCTCGAGTGGTCGACCCGCCCGGACAACGAGACCGCCCGGCGCCTCTACGACAAGACCGGCGCCGAGAGCAGCGAGTGGATCGAGTACGAGCTACGGCTCTAGCCCCAGCGCTCGAGGATCGGGGCGGGGTCGACCGGGTGGCCGTTGCGGTGGATCTCGAAGTGGAGGTGGCAGCCGACGGTGCGGGCGTTGCCGGTCTTGCCGACGGTGCCCACTCGCTGGCCGGCCCAGACGCGGTCGCCGCGCTGGACCAGAGCCGGGCGAGTCAGGTGGGCGTAGAAGTAGCTGCGGCGCTCGCCCTGGCCGTGGATCGTCAGGTAGTTGCCGTAGAGGACTGGGTCATAGCCGCTGCGCATGACGCGGCCGGTCGCGGCTGCGAGCAAGGGCGTGCCGCAGGCGGCGACGAGGTCGAAGCCTTCGTGGACGCGGCCGCCGCTGCGTGGCGCGCCGAACTCGCCGATGTAGCCGCGCGTCCAGTGCGGGCCCTGAACCGGGAAGACATGCGCTTGGAACTCGGTGCCGCCATCGCGGGCCGAGGTCGTGGCAATGGCCGCTGGGGCGTGGACCGCGAAAAGGAGGAGGGCGAGAAAAAGCGGGCGCTTCAGTGGTGCTCGATGACGCGGTCGACGATGCTGTACTCCTTCGCCTCCTCGGCGCTCATGAAGTAGTCACGATCGGTGTCTTTGGTGACCTTGTCGAAGGGCTGGTTGGTGTGCTTGGCGATGATCTCGTCCAGGCGCCGGCGGGTGTCGATGATCTCTTTGGCGTGGATCTCGATGTCGGTTGCCTGGCCCTGGAAACCGGCCGAGACCTGGTGGATGAGGATCTTCGAGTTGGGCAGCGACATCCGCTTGCCCGGAGCGCCGCCGGCCAGCAGCAGCGCGCCCATGCTCATCGCGATGCCGACGCAGATCGTCTGCACGTCGGGCTTGATGAACTGCATCGTGTCGTAGATCGCCAGGCCGGCGTAGACGTCGCCGCCGGGCGAGTTGACGTAGATGCTGATGTCCTTGTCGGGATCCTCGGACTCGAGGTGCAGCAGCTGGGCGACGATCAGGTTGGCGATTTCCTGATTTACCTGGGTGCCGAGGAAGATGATGCGCTCGTTCAGCAGGCGCGAGTAGATGTCGAAGGAGCGCTCGCCGCGCGAGGTCTGCTCGACCACCATCGGAACCAGGGGGCTCATGGCCGGCACTCTATAGAAGGCACGTGGCGGACTTCCGCGAGGGACGCTCAGCCCGGCGAGGCTGCAAGTTTCGCCCCACCACCGCCGCCTGCCTTGGCCACGTACATCGCCCGATCGGCGGCCGCCAACAGCTCCTGCTCGCCAGGCAGTCCGTACTCGTCGAAGGTCGCCACGCCAATGCTGACGCGCAGCTCGATGCTTCGATCGTCGATCTCCAGAGGAGTTTCCTGGACCGCGGCCGCCAACCGTTCCCCGGCCGCCGCCGCGCCCGCTCCGCCGGCTTCAAGGAGCAGGGCGACGAACTCGTCGCCGCCGAGCCTGGCGACGACGTTGACGGCGTTGCGCGCAACGGTATCGCTGGCGCGCAGGTTGTCGCTCAGCACCCGAGCCACATGCCGGAGCGCCTCGTCTCCGGCGGCGTGGCCGTGCTCGTCGTTGATCTGCTTGAAGCGATCGAGGTCGATCATCAGCAGCGCCCCACCTTTTCCATAGCGCCGCGTGTAGGCGAGCTGTCGCCTCAGCTCTTCCTCGAAGCGACGCCGGTTGAAGAGGCCGGTGAGCGGATCGTGCTGCGAGAGTCGCTCCAGCTCCTGCTCGAGCTCTTTGCGATCCGTGATGTCGCGGGCGACACCGTAGATGAGGCCTTCGCCCAGCAACGGAATGGAGGTCCACTCCAGCCAGCGCACCGAGCCGTCTTTGGCGAAGTAGCGGTTCTGGAACTGCACGGTCTTGTCTCCGTCGGCGAGCGACGCCGCCTCTCGTTCGGTCCTCTCGCGATCGTCGGGATGGACGAAATCGAGGAACGGGCGTCCGACGAGCTCCTCGGGCCGGTAGCCGAGGGAGCGCTCAAAGGCCGGATTGACGCTCTTGAAGCAGCCGTCGAAGCCGGCGATCGAGATCATGTCGAGCGAGAGGTCGAAGTGGCGCGCGCTCTCCGCCTCCAGGCCTCGCAATGTCGTCGCAAAACGCCCGGTCAGACCGCCGACGAAGAGGTAGACGACCGCCCGGTTCACGTAGCCGAGCACGCTCGTCGGCGCATCCACGATCAGCGCCCCCACCGATGAGAGCAGGAAAGCGGCGGCGCCAGCCAGCAAACCCGCACGGGTGCCGCGCGCGGTCGCGACCAGCACGATCGGGATGACGTAGAGGAAGCTGATCGCGTCCGCCAGCGTGCCGACCGTCACCCGCAGGGCGAAGATGGCGGCGAAGAGCACCGCAGCGATGACGACGCCGGCCCAGCGGCGCTCTGTCAGCAACCTCATGGCGCTACTCAATATCGGCTAGCACCACACCGGCACAAGCACTGCAAGCGTTTGTCCGAGCTAGTCGTCGTCCCCGGGGGTCCAGAGGGAGCCGGCCTCTTTGCGCTCCTTCTCCGGCGTCCAGATCTGCTCGCGCGCCTCGGCCTGCTCGAGCGGGATCGGCTTGGCCGACTCGGCGAGGATGTCGATCGCCTTGCGGAAGCGGATGTCGTCGCGGATCATCGCGTCGCGGCCGCTCTCGCGCAGCCGCTCGAGCAGCTTCTCGGGCGTCGTCCGCTCGTGCTCAGCGGGGTGGGCGAGCGCCTCGATCATCTCCTCCTCGGAGACCTCGATCCCCTCGGCGTCGGCGATCGCCGCCAGCACCGCCTCGCGCTTCAGCTCGGCTTCGGCCTCGGGTCGCGATTCCTCGATCGCCTCCTCACGCGTTTTCCCCTGCATCTGCAGGTAGGCGTCGGGGCTCATGCCGCGCGCGGCGAGCTGGCGCTCGAGCCGCTCCCAGCGCTCCGTCGCCCGGGCGGTCGCCAGGTCGTCGGGTAAGTCCAACTTGGCCTCGGCGGCAGCCGCGTCGACCGCGGCGACGCGGAAGTCCTGCTCGGCGCGCTGTTCGACCGCCTCGGCGAGGCGCTTGGTGATGTCGGCGCGCAGCTCGTCGATGGTGTCGAACTCGGAGGCCTCGGAGGCGAACTCGTCGTCGAGCTCGGGTAGGACCTTCTCCCGCACCTCCTTGACCTCGACTTTGAAGACCGCGTCTTCGCCGGCGAGCTGCTCGGCCTGGTAGTCGTCGGGGAAGGTGACCTCGACCGAGCGCGTCTCCCCCGCGGTGGCGCCGCGCAGCTGCTCCTCGAAGCCCTCGATCAGCTGGCCGCTGCCGAGCTCGAGCAGGTAGTCGTTCGCCTTGCCCCCCTCGAAGGCCTTGCCGTCGAGCAGGCCCTCGAAGTCGACCAGCAGCACGTCGCCCTCGGCGGCGGCGCGCTCGACCGGCTCCAGCTTGGCGAAGCCCTCGCGGATCCGCTCGACCTCGCGGTCGACGAGCTCGGCGGGCGGCTCGGGCTCGGCCTTGCCGACCTCGAGGCCCTTGTACTCGCCCAGCTCGGCCTTGGGCCTGACGCCGATCTCGAACTTGAAGGCGAGCGGCTCGCCCTCGGCCTCGGGGGTCGAGACGACCTCGACGCTGGGGTCGCCGACCGGCGCGATGCCGGAGCCGAGCAGGGCGCGTTCGTACCACTCGGGCAGCGCCTCGCGGATCGCCTCCTCGAGCACGGCGGCGAAGCCGACCCGCTGGATCACCAGCGAGGGCGGCGCCTTGCCTTTGCGGAAGCCCGGCATTCGCATCTCCCGCGCCAGGGTGCGGGCGGCGCGGTTGACGGCGCGGTCGACCTCGGCCGCCGGAACCTCGACCTCGACGCTGACGCGCGAGCCGGGGAGCTCTGAGACTTTTGGCTGCATCGGGCGGCGGACCCTAGAGGATCGTCCCAGCGAGCGAGCCTCGCCGCAACCGACTTTGACCGTACTCGGACACGGTCAAAGTCGGTTGCGGCGCAAAAGGCCGCGCCTAACGGCCACGGCGAAGTCGATCGCGAAGGCGACGCCGCGGCCGAGCGGGCCGGTCACGAGCCATGCCTTGGCCCTAGTCGTCATTGGCGTATTCCAGCAGGGAGGAGTCGACGAGCCACTCGACCGGGGCGCGGTCGTCGGTGTAGAC
>JBAREU010000055.1:0-3852 GCA_049796515.1 Solirubrobacterales bacterium | reverse complement strand
GTCCATATGGGCCTCCCAGCGACGGCACGTCCCCGCGGCGGCGCAGGTCGATCTTGCGCAGACCTACTGCGACGGCGAGGACGAAGAGGGCCTCGGCCAACTCCTTGAAAGCCCCTTGGGCAAAGTAGGAGGCGCCCAGGTAGGAGATTGCGACGAGCGTTGCTGCCAGGACTCGCCGGCCCGGTCCGAACCCAGGCAACGCGGCCAGGGCGGTGAGGCCGGTGAGGATGCCGATCGCGAAGATCTCGCCGACGAAGGCCTGCCCGAGTCCGATCCCCGGTATGGCCGCGGTGGCGACGGCGAGCCCGTGCGGGCCGAGCGGGTAGCCGGTCTCGGGAACGGGTCCGGCGCCACTGCGCAGCCACTCGGCCCAGGCGAGGTGGAGGCCGAGGTCGTTGTTGAAGCCGACCCCGAGCAGCCCCCAACGCGCGTTGATCGCGAAGGGAATCGAGAGCACGAGGGCGACCGCCAGCGCCACGGGCAACCCGCGCCGCAGCACCTCCCGCCGCCGATGGGCCTCAAAGCGTCCTATTCGTCCGCTCTCAGGCCCGTCGGCGCGCGCCGGCGCCATGAGCACGACCGCTGCAGCCGCAATGAGGAGCAGGGTGAGGCCCAGGGTCGCCGAGGTGCCGTGGCCAGGGGCGCGGGCGAGCACGCCGGTGACGGACAGCACCGCGCCGAAGCCGACGGCAGGCTCCAACCACGACCACGAGTCGCGGCCGGCGAGGAGGAGCAGCGCGCGTCCGACGAGAAGCGAGGCGGCGCAGATCAACGCCGCCGAGACGTAGGTCCCGATCATCAGGAAGAGCAACCTATTTCAGCCGCCCGCCCCGGCGCCGCGAGGCCGCCTGCGCTCAGAACTGCTCGGCGGCTCGTTCGAGCGCCGGCCGCAGGTTCTCGCCCCGCAGCGGCCCCTCGTGGCCGGCGGCGACCACGGCCGGTTCCAGCGCGGCCAGCTTGCGCACCGACTCCTTCGCCTTGGCGTGGTCCCAGGCCCAGGCGGGGTGGGGAACGCTGGCCTCGCCCTCCGGCAGCGGTTTGAGCCGAGCCGAGTCGGCGAAGTAGACGACGTCGCTGACCAGGGCCACGCGGTCGCTCTCGCGCCAGAGGCCGATCAGCCCGGGTGCGTGGCCGGGAAAGTGGATGACGCGGAAGCCGGCCACCTCGTCGCCCTCCGAGACCGTGCCGGCGATCTTCACCGGGCCGCCGTCCCAGCGTGGCAGGAGGAAGGAGTAGAGCCAGCGCACCGGGACGATCGGGAGCTGCGAGAGTTCCATGTAGGGGGCGATCGAGGCGTCGCTTTCGGCGTCAGCGACGTCATCCGCGTGGCAGTAGACGGGCGCGTCCAGGCGGGAAGCCGTGCCGCGGTGGTCGGCATGGGCATGGCCGAGCACGATCCGCTTCAGGCCGCCGAGCTGTTCGCCCGCCGCCCGCGCCTTCTTCGTCATCGCCTTGGTACCGGCGTCGAACTGGACCACCCCGTCGCCGTCCTCGATGAAGTAGATGTTCATCGACTTGCGCAGGTCGCCGCGCAGCAACCAGACCCCGTCGGCCACTCTCTCCATTGCACAAGCCTACCCCGGCCTGGGCTGTCGCCTAGGCTCCCGGCCGATGCCGCTGCTGTGGAAAGTCGGGATGATCGTGCTCGTCGTCTGCCTCGTCGCCTCGATGGCGATCGCGGTGGTCCGCCTGGCGACGACGCCGACCGAGATCCTCGGTGACGGCTTCCGCGGACTGCCGGCGCGCCAGGGCGACGTAACGCCGAGATAAGGAATTGCCCGGGGGGCCGCGTTAGTATCAGCCGCGTTCAGCGACCGAGCAGAGGAGGGGCGGCGTGTTCAAGCGCATCGTGGTTGGTACCGACGGATCGGAGACCGCCGGCGAGGCGGTTCGCCAGGCCGTCGACCTGGCCAAGCTCTCCGGGGCCCAGCTCAGCATCGTCAGCGCCTACGAGCCCATCTCCAAGCGCCGCATCGAGGGTGAGCAACTGGATGCGCCGGCCGACGTCCAGTACGAGATCGGCCCGCGCGAGGACGTCAACCTCGTGCTCGACGCCGCCGCGGCGGCGGCAAAGAAAGAGGGCCTCGAGGTGCAGACCCACCCGGTCGAGGGCGCGCCTTCAGATGCGATCCTCACCGTTGCCGAGGAAACCAGCGCCGACCTGATCGTTGTCGGCAACAAAGGGATGACCGGGGCGCGGCGCTTCCTCCTGGGCAGCGTCCCCAACAACGTGTCTCACCATGCCCCCTGTAGCGTGATAATCGTCCGAACGACGTAGCGGCGGAATCAGAGGGTCGGGTCCGTCGCCGCGCCGGCATCGATCAGGCCGGCGCCTTGCAGATTCGGCGAGAGGCCAAGGTCGCGGGCGGTGCTGCGCAGGCGGCGGCTTAGCTGCTTGACCGTGCCGCGTGGCGAGATCCCCTGATCCAGGACGCCGCTGGCGAGGACCATCGCCGCGACCCCCGAGACGTGCGCCGCGGCCATCGAGGTGCCGATGTAGCTGCCGGGCTCGCCGAAGCGGCGGGGGTTGCCGCTTCTCATCGTCACCTGGTAGATCGAGCGGTTTGAGACCGAGGGGCAGCCGCTGCCCGGCGATCCCCCACCCGGCGCGAGCACGTCCACCCCCTCGCCCGGCAACAGCGAGTAGGCGCCGAGGCAGCCGCCCTCGGTCGTGCCGCCGACGCCGATCGCGTGCGGGCCGGTGGCGGGCGGAGAGACACATGCCTCCGAGCCGAGGTTGCCGATCGAGGCCACGGTTGCCACACCCGCGCGGTAAGCCTTGCGCAGCTCCTGGTCGATGCCGGGCACGCGCTTGCCGCAGCCGAAGTTGAAGCTCATGTTGATCACATCGGCGCCGTGGACGACGGCGAAGTGGATGCCGCGGGCGATGTTGTCTGCCTGCCCGCTGCCGTGCCGGTCGAGGACGCGCACCGGCATCAGCTTCGCGCGGTAGGCGAGCCCGACCAAGCCGATGCCGTTATTGGTCTTCTCGGCGATCGTGCCGGCGACGTGGGTGCCGTGCCCGTTCTCGTCGAGCGGCAGGGGATCGTCATCGACGAAGTCGTAGCCCTTGGTGAATTGGCTGGCGGTGAAGTCCGGGCTGCGGCGGAACCGACTCCCCTCGTTGCGGTAGGCGATCCCGGTGTCGAGGACGGCGACGACGATGCCGCGTGCGCCGCGCCGTTTCGCCGCGATCAGGTTCTGCCAGGCGCCGACGGCGTCGATGCCCCCCGGGGATACGGGCAGCAGCGGCGTGTCGGTTTCCTCCCAGGGCAGGAAGTTCCACTGCAGCGAGACCCAGCCGCCCGGTGGTCCGGGAGGGGTCGAGAGCGGCCCCGGGTCGTTGGCGATCTCCGACTCCGGCAGCAGCGGAGTTCTCGGTTCTGGCGCCTCGGTTGCCGATGCCTGGGCGAGGTAGTTGGGTGCGGCGTAGGCGACGCGCGGATCACGTTGCAGCGCCGCCGTCGCCTGCCGTACTCCCACGCCGGGCGCGAGGTTGACCGTATTCGCCCGGTGGGCGCCGCGGAGCTTCAGCACGACCTGGCCGGGGACGAATTCGCGGGCGGGGGAGACGCCGGTCGCGGCGGGCGCCGGCATGGCGGAGAGGCCCGCCGCGAGCAGCGCCAGCGCAGCGGATGTCGGAAGCCATCGGATCATCGTTCGGTCGTCTACTCGCCGTTCCCTGCGCATCTCAGCGGGCCATCCCTTGAACACCGGCCCGCCGGTGAAGTTGTCGGTGTCACATACTCTCGAATCGATGCCGGACGGGACGGTCAGCGATGCGCAGCAGCGACTGATGGGTCTCGCGATCGAGCGCGCCCGCGAAGCGGAGGGCCACGGCGACGTGCCGAT
>JBAREU010000054.1:0-2877 GCA_049796515.1 Solirubrobacterales bacterium | reverse complement strand
CTTCTCGGCCGCGCCCCAGCGCTTCGCGGCGCGCAGGGCCAGCGCTTCGGCGCGCGGTGAATGACGCTCGGCGCGCAGCTCCCTGACCAGCTTGCCGGTGTCGATCCCGAGTGGGCAGGCGAGGCGGCAGGAGCCGTCGGCGGCGCAGGTATCGAGGCCGTCGTACTCGTACTCCTCTTCGAGCGCCTTCAGCAAGGGCGAACCCACTGGCTGGCGCGCCATCTCGCGCCGCAGCACGATCCGCTGCCGCGGCGTCGTCGTCAGGTCGCGACTTGGACAGACCGGCTCGCAGAAGCCGCACTCGACGCAGGTCGTCGCCGACTCCTCGATCTCGGGAGTCGTTTTGAGGTTGCGCAGGTGGACACTGGGGTCGCGGTTGAGGACGACTCCCGGGGCGAGGACGCCGTCGGGGTCGGCGAGCTCCTTCACCCGCCACATCAGCTCGGTCGCCTTCTGCCCCCACTCGCGTTCGACGTAGGGCGCCATGTTGATGCCGGTGCCGTGCTCGGCCTTGAGCGAGCCGTCGTACTTGTCGACGATCAGCTCGACCAGCTTCGCCATGAAGGACTCGTAGCGGTCGAGGTCCTCCTGCTTGGAGAAGTCCGGGGTGAGCATGAAGTGCAGGTTGCCGGCGGAGGCGTGGCCGGCGACACCGGGCAAGAAGCCATGCTCGCCGAGCAGCGCCTGCAGGTCGCGGGCGCCCTCGGCGATCCGCTCAGGCGGCACGCAGACGTCCTCGACGATCAACGCGGTGCCAGGCAGCCGCAGCCGCCCGACCAGCCCGTGCAGACCCTCGCGCACCCGCCAGGCGAGCTCGATCTCCTCTGCCTCGCGGGTGAAGGCGATCGGGCGGATCGTCTCGTGTGCAGCGAGGATCTCCCCCGCCCGGTCGACGTAGGCATCGAGCTCGGCGTCCGTGCCCGCGCCGAACTCGACCAGCAGCACCGCCGACTCGGGCGGCAACTCTTTCCACTCCTCCGGCGCGCCGACCATGTTCCAGGCGGCGGTGATCAGTGCTGGCGCCACCATCAGCTCGACCGCGGTGGCTCCCGAGGCGACCAGGTCGCGGACCGGGGCGATCGCCGCGTCGATCCCGGGGTAGTGAATCCAGGCGGTGGTCGTGCGCGCCGGCAGCGGCACGGTCTCGAAGACCGCCTCGGCGACGAAGCCAAGCGTGCCCTCCGAGCCGACGAGGAGGCGGCGGAAGATCTCCAGCGGCTCGTCGGCGTCGAGGAAGGCGCAGAGCCGGTAACCGGTCGTGTTCTTGATCGCGAACTTGCGGCGGATGCGCTCGCTGAGCTCGGCATCGGCGCGGATCTCGTCGCGGATCGCGGCCAGGCCCGCGGCCAACTCGGGCTCCTCGGCGGCGAAGCGCTCGGTGGCGCCGGGGGCGGCGGTGTCGATCGTCGTCCCCGAGGGCAGGACGAAGGTCAGCGAGCGGACGGTCGAGTAGGAATCGCGGACGGTGCCGCAGCGCATCCCACCCGAGTTGTTGGCGATCACGCCGCCGACGGTGGCGATGTCGGTGCTGGCCGGGTCGGGGCCAAGCTTGCGCCCGTACTGGGCAAGGACCCGGTTTGCATGGCCGAGCACGATGCCGGGCTTGACCCGCGCCAGTGCCCCATCCTCCTCGACGGCGACGCCGCCGAAATGGCGCCGCACGTCGATCAGGATCCCGTCGCCCTGCCCCTGGCCGTTGAGACTGGTGCCGCCGGCGCGGAAAACGACGGGGACGTCGTGGGTCCGGCCGTAGGAGAGGGTCTTGGCGACGTCCTCCGCGTCGCGCGCCATCACCACCGCCCGCGGCAGCAGCCGGTAGGGGCTGGCGTCGGAGGCGTAGCGGACGATGTCGCTGGCGCGTCCCAGTACCCGGTCGGCGCCAAGCAGCGCCTCGAGCTCGCCGCGCAGCGGCTGGGGCGCACCGTCAGCCAGCGACTCGGGGGCGCGGTCAGGGGCGGCGACGCTCATGCCTGGGATCTTCCTAGAACAGGGACATCCCCGGCTGCACCGGGACTTCGACCAGCTCCGGCCGCGATGAGGCAAGCGCCTCGGCGAGGGCGTCGCGGACTTCGTCGCGCCCGTTCGCCACGCGCGTATCGACGCCGTAGCCGGCGGCGACCGCCGCGACGTCGAGCTTGGGCAGATCGAGGCCCGGCGCTCCCTGCACCTGCTCGACGTCGGCGAACCACTTGAGGATCGCGTACTCCTCGTTGCGCAGGACGAGGAAGGTGACCGGCACGTCGTAGGCGACGGCGCTCCAGAAGGCGGCGATCGCGTACTGGGCCGAGCCCTCGCCGAGCACGCAGACAACGGGTCGGTCGGGCTGGGCGAGCTGGACGCCGATCGACGCGGCGAGGCCGAAGCCGAGTCCACCCCCCGAGCTGAAGTAGTAGCTGCCGGGGCGGGAGAGGCGCAGCTGGTTGCGCAGGGCGAGGGTGCTGGCGGGGGACTCGAGCACGACGATGCCGTCCTCGGGGAAGACCTCGCCCAGCGCCGTGTGGACGGTCGAGGAGTTGAGCGGATCCTCAGCGGGGATCTCGGTCGGCCCGGGATTGGGCTCGGGGGCCGGGCGCGTGGACTCGGGCACCGCCTCCAGCAGGGCGGCGAGGGTCAGCCCGACGTTGGCGACGATCGCGTTGCCCATCGGCGCGCGCGCGGCCTCGTCGGGATCGCTGGTGATCGCGACCAGCTCCGCCCCCTCGGGCAGCAGCGGGCCGGCGATGTGAGGGTAGTAGGGGAAGACCGAGCTGCCGGCGACGAGGATCAGGTCGTGACCCTCAAGCGTCTGTGCGACGGGGCCGATCGCGGGCGGCAGGACGCCGCGGTAGTTGGGGTGGTTCTCGGGAAAGCCGATGCGACCCCCGCCCGGCGCCGGCG
>JBAREU010000053.1:0-2946 GCA_049796515.1 Solirubrobacterales bacterium | reverse complement strand
CAGGTCATCCCCGTCTTGGGCTCGGTGATCCAGCTCTGGGGCGTGCCGGCCGATCCCGCACACGACTCGGTGCGGGGAGCCTGCAACGGCCAATTCGCCTTCGGCAAATTCAGCGAACTCAACTTCGAAGGCGGCTTCAGCAGCTGCCCCACCGACGCCGAGCCGCGGGCCTTCCTCAACCTCCCCGGTAGCTGCGTCGGCCCGGCGGAAACCCGCTACGAAGCGGCCTCCTGGCAGAACCCGACGAAATGGATCTCCGGCGGCTCGATCAGCCACGACAACGCCGTCCCGCCAAACCCGCAGGGCTTCACCGGCTGCGGCAAACTGGGCTTCAACCCCGAAATCGAGTCAAAGCCGACCGCGGACTCGGCGGAGTCGGGGACGGGACTGGAATTCGATGTCGACTTCCCGGTCTCCGGCCTGACCAACCCCGACGGCTTGCTCGAATCGCAGGCAAAGAAAGCCGTAGTCACCCTGCCCGAAGGGATGACGATCAACCCCTCGGTGGGCGAAGGGCTTGGTGTCTGCACGCCGGCCGATCTAAACCGCGAGACTGTTAACTCAGACCCAGGCGAGGGCTGCCCCAACCCATCCAAGATCGCCACCGTAGACATCGACACGCCGATCGTCGAGGAAGGGGTCGAGGGCTCGGTCTTCCTCGCCCAACAGGACGATCCGAGCACCACGACTCCAGGTGCCGAGAACCCCTTCGACAGCCTGATCGCGCTCTATATGGTCGTCAAGAACCCGAACCTCGGCGTGCTGGTCAAGCTGCCGATGCTGGTCGAGCCCGACCCAAACACCGGCCGACTCAGGGTGACCCTCGACAACAGCCCTCAGCTCCCCTTCAACCACTTCCACCTCCACTTCAAGGAGGGGGTGAGGGCGGCGCTGGTGACCCCACCGGCATGTGGCACCTACACCACCGAAGCCAAGTTCTACCCCTGGTCAGATCCAGACAACCCCCGCACGGTTCTCTCCGACTTCCAGATCACCAGAGGAAAGGGAGGCGGTCCTTGCCCGCCGGGAGGCATCCCGCCCTTTGGCCCCGACTTCGAGGCGGGCTCGGTCAACAACAACGCCGGCAGCTTCAGCCCCTTCAACATGCGCCTGACTCGCGAAGACGGCGAACAGAACATGACCAAGTTCTCCTCGATCCTGCCTCCGGGCGTTCTTGGCTCCCTGGCCGGGGTGAGCAAATGCCCCGACTCGGCGGTGGATGTGGCCAAGGGTAAGACCGGCCGCGAGGAGCTCGCGAGCCCAAGCTGCCCCGCCAACTCGCTGATCGGCCACACCCTGGCTGGAGCCGGAGTCGGCAGCGCCCTCACCTACGTCAAGGGCTACACCTACCTAGGCGGCCCATACAAAGGCGCGCCCTTGAGCGTGATCTCGGTCACGCCTGCACTCGCGGGTCCCTTCGACGCGGGAACCGTCGTCGTCAGGCTGGGTCTCGACCTCAACCCGAAAACCGCTGAAGTCGAGGTCGACGGCGCTGCATCCGATCCGATCCCCCACATCCTCAAGGGGATCGTGCTCAAGGTTCGCGATCTACGTGTCTACGTCGATCGGCCGAACTTCACCCTCAACCCGACGAGCTGTGATGAATCGAGCGCCAAAGCGACCCTCTTCGGGTCCTACCTGAACGTCTTCGATCCCGCTGATGACGTTGCGGCAGACCTCTCGACCCGCTACCAGGCTGCCAACTGCCTGAACCTCGGCTTCAAACCGAAGCTCGCCTTGAACCTCAAAGGCGGAACGAAACGAGGCGGGCATCCTGGCCTCACCGCGACCTACACGCCGAGGAAAGGCGACGCCAACATCGAGGGACTGGTCGTCCGCCTACCAAGGTCTGCCTTCCTCGACCAGGCTCACATCAAAACGATCTGCACCAGGGTGCAGTTCGCAGCGGATGCCTGCCCCGAGAACGCCCGCTACGGCTTCATCAGGGCTTGGACGCCATTGCTCGATGAGCCGCTCGCCGGCCCGGTCTGGCTGCGCTCCTCAGACCACAAGCTGCCCGACCTGGTCTTCGACCTGCACGGCCTCGTCGACGTCGAGGTATCGACCCGGATCGACTCCGCCAAGGGCGGGATCAGGGCCACGGTCGAGGACTCACCCGACGCACCGCTCTCCAAAGTCGTGCTGAGGATGCAAGGTGCCAAAAAGGGCCTGATCGTCAACAGCCGCGACCTCTGCCTCAAGAAGTCGCGGGCCAACGTCCAATTCAGCGGCCACAACGGCAAGCAGCTAAGCGCCAACCCGGTGATGCGGGCGCAGTGTGGTGGGAAGAGCAAGGCGAAGCGGTAGGACCGCTCACGCGCAATAATCGAGACCCGGGGCGGTTAGCTCAGTTGGGAGAGCACGTGCCTTACAAGCACGGGGTCACTGGTTCGAGCCCAGTACCGCCCATCAGCGGACTCGGGTGATCGCTCGCCAACAGGCTTCTGCGGTCGCCTCGAGGTCGGCGTCGGTCAGCGCGGCGCCGTGGGCGGCGAGGCGGACCGGGGGGGCCAGACCGAGCTCGTAGAGGATCTCCAGCGGCAGGGGAAGAAGCTGGGCGGTCATTGCCGGGTCGGCCGCTTGCTTGAGGATCGGGTCCCCCTCTCGTGCCAGCGCGGCCCCGTGGGCGCGATCCCGGTAGGGCGAGGTGTCGACCTGGAGCAGGAAGAGGGCGTGGTCGCGGTTGGCTGCGAGGTGGCGGTAGCTCGCCAGCCAGATTTGGCGGAAGCGCTCCGCCGGCTCGGCCACGGGGTCGACCTCGGCCGTCGCCGCGGAGCCCAGTTGCGCCTTCGTCTCCAGGTAGGCGGCCAGGACGAGCTCGTCCTTGGAGCCGTAGTGGGTGTAGGCGGTGCCAGTGGCGACCCCCGCCTCGGCGGCGACGGCGCTCATCGAGGCGCCGTGGAAGCCCCGCTGGGCGACCAGCCTGCGCAGCGCCTGCCGCACGGC
>JBAREU010000052.1:0-9842 GCA_049796515.1 Solirubrobacterales bacterium | reverse complement strand
TCGCCTTGACCACCGGCTTGATCGTGATCCGCTTGCCGCTGTGGGCATCGAGGCGGACGTTTGCCCGGCGCTTTGCGATGCAGAGATCGGTGCTGTTGACGATCAGTCCCTTTTTGCCGCCCTGCATCGTGACAACGGCTTTGGTGACGGGGGCGTCGGGGACGTCGGTGAAGCTGACCCGTAGTCCGCCTTGTTTGGAGTCGACTCTGGCTACCGCTTCGACATCGACGATCCCGTGCAGGGCCAAGACGACGTCTGGCAGGTTGTGGTTCGAGGAGCGCAGGTAGAGGGGGCCTTCAAGCGGTTCGTCGAGGACCGGGGTAAAGACGCGGGCGTGGCCGTAGATCGCCCGCTCGGGGCAAGCTTTGGCGGCGAACTGCACGCGGGTGCAGATCGTTCTGATGTGGCCCTGGTCGAGGAAGGCAGAGCGAGGGAAGCGCAGGACGAGATCCTCGAGGTTGGCATCGCCTGGCCTCGGCTTGTAGACGCTTCTCAGCTTCGGGTGATCGCCGCGTTTGGTGCCACCCTTTAGCTTTAGGCTGAGGCTGGGTTTGAAGCCGAGGCGCGAGCAGTCCGCTGCCTGGTAGCGGGCCTGCCTCTTGGCCGGAGAGTCGTCGGAGAGACTGAAGGCGTTGGCTCCCCCGCCCCAGATCGATGCATTGGTGGCAAAGGGATCACAGCTCGTCGGGTTGTAGGTGAACTTGGGTCTGTCGGCGTAGACCTGGATCTCCCTGACCGAGAGTGGGATGCCAGCGAGGATATGGGGGATCGGGTCCGATTTGGCGCCGTCGGCGGTGATTTCGGCCGTGCGCGGGTCGATCTTCAGCGCCTGGCGGACTACGACGGTGCCGACGTCGAAGGGTCCGGCGACCGCGGGGACTATGCCGACGACCGAGAGCGGTGCGCCGCCGAAGGGACCGGCGAGGTAGAGCGAGCCAGGGACGTAGGTGAGCTGGGAGCCGACTCCCGCACCGCCGATCGCTCGACCGATCTTGGAGCCCGCAGGACAAGAGGGGTTGGCTAGCTCCTCTTTGCCGGTCTTTGCCTTGGCGCGGGCGATCTGCGTATCAGAGCATTTGGAGATGCCGGCGAGGATGCCCCCCACTCCCGGTGGCAGGGTGGCGTCGAAGCGGGTCAGGTCCTGATCTCCGTCGCGGCGGGTGAGGCGCATCGTGAAGGGCGAGTGGGCACCGGCGGCGTTGTTGGTCGAGCCCGCTTCGAATCCCGGCTCGAATGGAGGCGTGCCACCTTTGGGGCAGGGGCCTTCGTTTGGACCTGAGATCACTTTGAAGGTCGAGGTGGCAAGGACCGGGTCGGATTCAGACCAGGGGAAGAGTTCTGCTTCGGTTTCATAGCTGCCGCAGAGCGATGGGCTGATCAGCGGGCTTCGTCCGCCCTCGCGGAAGTGCAGGTTGAGGCGGCTGAAGGCGGCGGTCGGGGGGATGTCTTCGGCGATGCCGATGAGCTGGCCGGTTTTTGGATCGGGTTCTACCCTGGTCGCCTGTTTGACGATTACCCCTAGCTTGGGGTTCTTGACGACGATGTAGAAGGCTATGAGGGTGCCGAATTCGTTTTTGTAGGGCTCGGCGATGAAGAGTGAGCCGTTTAGCGGTTCCTCTACTAGGGGGCTCTCTACTTCTAGCGTGCCGAGCTTCGATGCTTCCGGGCAGCCTTCTCCCGGTTCTGCTTGCAGGGTTTCCCTTTCGAGATCCTCTTCGGTGCATACCTCGAGCCCTTCGGCGACCGAGGGGTTGGCGGTCATTCCCTCGGGCAGGTAGAAGACGGCGTCGCGGATGCGCGACTGGGAGAGGCCACTGACCGAGGTGAGGCCTTCGTCTGCCACCTCGATCGAGAGGTCGAGGCCGGTGGGGCTTTGCGCCGCCCTGGTCGTCGGTCTTGCTGCGATCGCTGGTTTGAAGCCGAGTTTGCCGCAGCCCTCGAAGGGCTGGGGGTTGCCTTTGGCGTCGTGGGTTTCGGTTTGGCCTGCGTCGAAGTCCCCTTCCCAGGAGAGCGCTTCATAGAAGCTCACTAGCGGTTCGCCGCAGTAGGTCGGCAGGGTGAGGAAGGGCTTGGAGTTGGGTTCGACCGAGCAGAATTTGCCGAAGCCATCCAAATTGAAGTCGAGGTCTTCGGGGGGCAGTTTGCCGGCGTTCAGGTTCGCCCCGCAGGGGCCGCGCAGCTCGTCGTGGGCATCGGCTGCGGGATCGCCCCAGAGCTGGGTCCTGTTGGCGAAGAAGTTGAGGATCTGGGAGATGTTGTGGGTGGGTGAGATGCCGCTGTGGGGGTATTCGGGGCTGAGGGCGACATCGACGACTATCCGAGCCACTTCGACGCTGAAGCCGAGGCGCAGGAGCACGCCTGGGGGCGGGGCGATGGTGTAGAGGGGGGAGGTGAGCCAGTTGCCGGCGGTGGTGACCGAGTTGGCGGTGATGCCGACCGCCGTCTCGAGCGGGCAGGCTGGTTCTGACTCGCCCTGGAGGAACTCGAGGCTCGAGCAGGTCTGGTAGGCGGTGGTGTCGCCCAAGAGGCCCGGGATCTGCTCTATCACCAGGTCGCGGATGCGGCCTTCGGGGATGTCTTTGCTGTCCATGTTTGCCCCCACGGTGAGGGTCAGGGCGAAGGGGTGGGAACCCGCCTGGGTCTGGGGCAGGCCGTCCTTGTCGGTGTAGGTGATGTCGAAGCCGTAGAGGCCGAAGTTGCCTTTGGCGGGGGAGGCGGCCTGGGCGGAGACGGGCAGAAGCACCAGGGTGGCGATGAGGGCGATCGCGAGCGCTGCGGCCAGGCGCCTCATCGTCCCGCCCCCTGCTCGCCGGAGGCTCGGCGTTTCGCTTTGCCGCCTTTGCCTTTGCGCTTCTTGACGCAGTGGACCTTGCCCGCTTTTCGCACCTTGCGCTTGCCCTTGGGGCAGGTCTTTTGGCCTTTGCCCGGTTTGGGGTCACCGGGACCGCTGAAGGCAGAGGATGCGGGGGTGTCGTAGGTAGGTGGCGGTGGTGGGCTCTGGCAGGCTTCGCCTTCGCAGATTTCTTTGGCGATCGGCTCCGGGAAGCCGCCGCCGACGCGGGCGTCGTAGAGGTCCACCAGGCCGGGGTCCTGGGGTAGGAGGCTCGATTCGGTGACGAAGAAGACGTCATCGCCATTTGCGCTTGCTTCCCAGAATTCCGATTCGAAGGGGCTTTCGCCGGTCGAGATCAGATCGAGGCAGCCGCCGTTCTGGGGGAAGTAGCTGGGGTCCCCAGTGTCGCAGCTGCCCTTGCCCGGCGCCTCCCACTGGTAGGCGTCCATCGTGCCGTTGGTGTCGCGCGGCAGGAGGGCGTCGTTTGAGTTGAAGAAGATGCGATTGCCGTCGGTGGAGAGGAGGTTTGAGGCGTGGAGGGGTTTCTCTGAGCCGGGGATCCAGGCGGCGGCGAAGACATCGTTGTTGCTCTGAGAGCTGGCCCAGAAGCGCTTTCGCAGTTCGCGCCCAACGGGCCGGGCGCCGCTCGGGTTGCAGGAGATGCAAAGGAGCTCTCCCCCCGCTTGGTAGGCGAAGACCTCGACGTCGGCTTTGCCGTTATTGGCGTCGGTGTTGTCGTAGCCGGTGAGGGGGGCGCGGGACTGGAAGACGAGGCGGGAGCCGTCGGGGGTTGCCCTGATCGTGCGCAGGAAGGTGGCTTCAGCAGTGAGATCGTAGGCGAGTTCTCCCCCGCCGGGCTCGACCGCCCCCACGTCGCCCTCCACCAGCGTCGCCACGTAGTGGAGCGCCCTGCCTTCGCCGAGTGCTTCGTCCAGGTAGAGGTTGGGCGCGCCTTCGACCGCGCCACCGGCCAGGTTTTCCCGCGAGACGAAGTAGATGCGCGAGAGGTCGTCGCTCGCCTCGAGCACGCCCTCCAGCCTTTTTGCGACCAGGCGGGTTTCCGGTGCCCCTCCTTCGTTCAGGTCGAATTCGAACAGTTCCGCCGTCGCGTTGAAAAGACTGCCTTCCGAGTAGAGGGCTTTCGACCCGTCCGTCGCCGCCGTCCAGAAGAACGCGTTGGGGGCCTCGGAAACCGGCACCGTGCAGGCCTTCGTCGCATCGGCGCATTCGTCCGCGACGATCCCCTGCTCGGGGTGCTGGCGCAAGAAGAGCCTGCCGATTCCCGACGTGCTTTCGATTCCCGTGACCCAGTAGACCCGTGAGCCGTCCCTGGAGACCGCGTTTTCGATGTTCCGGTTGTAGCCGCTGCCCACTTCGGCTCCGAATTCACCGAAGCGGCCGCCGGGCAGGACGCTGACAGGGTGCAGCTCGCCGCCGAAGCGATCGTAGACCCGGGAGGCATCCCTCGTCATGATCGCGCTCGGCACTGGTGCTTGCGGGGCCGTCGGCGCCGGGCTCGTGGCGCGGTTGGCGCTCACCTTGGTCACCGCGCCCTCGGCGTTGGTCCCCGTCACCGCGCATTGGAAGACAGCCGCGGTCGCAAGGTCCGCCGCGCTCACCACGTAGGTGGATGCGTTTGCAGCGGGGATCGCGACACCGCTGCGGTACCACTGGTAGGTGAAGGCGGGCGAGCCTTTCCAGTTCCCGGCGTCCGGATTGCAGGTGAGCGTCTGTCCACCCGGCCCCCCGACCGTGAGCGTTCCGCTTTGAGCCGGCTGGACGATCGTCGCCGGCGCGATTGGCGGGGCAATTTTCACCCCTGGTGCGGGCGGGAAGACGACTGCCGGGTTTGCTACCTGGGTCGTGCCGGCGTTGTCGTTGATCGCGAAGACCTGGCACTGCAGCGCCGTGCCCGCGTCTGCGGCGCTCGGGGTGTAGACGGGGGAGCTCGCGCCGGCGATCGGTACGCCGTTGCGCAGCCACCGGTAGGAGATCGCTTTCGCCGTGCTCGCCGTCCTGCAGTCCGGCAACAGAGCCGTTTGGGCGACCATGACAGCGTGGCGTCCATCCTCGGAGATGCCCTGGAGCGCCCCCGCGGTCACATAGAAATCCTGAACGTCCTGCGGCAAGGGCGGCGGTTCCGGCATCAGCGCTTCCATCTCGCCCTCTCCGGGCTCGCAGTTGTCGCGTCGGTAGAGGTTGAGATGACCCCTTTGGCCGTTGGGCGGCGTCGGTGGCGTCAGGTAGTCGAACAGCCAGGCGTTGCACAGATCCGGCGTCAGGGCCAGGAAGTCCCCGATGCTGCCGAACAACCCGGATAGGTCAATCGCTTCCCGCCCCACGACGGGTGGATGGATCCCGTGGTTGGACCACCCTTCGCCGGGCTGACCCCGTTCGGTGCGGGTGGCGAGGTACTGGTTGACGATCCAGCTGTTCTGCGCGTCGCCGAAGGAGGGGATCGTGGTGTACATCAGCTTGTCTCCGTCGGAGGCCACCTGGACGTTGCCCTCGTTGATGAGGAGGATGTTGCCGCCGTTTTTGTCGATCGGGCTGACCATCTCATAGGCGCGGCAGTCGGGCAGGAAGGCCGAGGCGCCAGCGCGGAAGGCTTCGTTCGAGCAGGACTGGAAGCCGGGTTGGCTGATAGTGGCGAACGTGTGGTCCTCGCTCGCGGTCGTGTCCGAGGAGTTCGTGCAGACGATCCGCCAGTGGTAGGTCGTTCCCGTGGTGAGTCCCTTCAGCGTGACCGAGAGGAGGTGGTCCGTGCGGTCGGCGCCGATCGCGCCAGCGGGCGTGCTCTGGCCGTAGGCGGTGGTGGTTCCGTACTCGAAGTGACAGGAGGTGGCAAAGCCTTCGGGGTTGGCCAGGCCTCGCAGGGTCGCTTCGGTGTCGGTGGCGCTTACGACATGCTCGTCAGAGATCACCGGCGGTCCCAGGGTTTTGAACTCGATGTCTGAGCCGGGCTCGAGCTCGCCGCCGACGCGGGCGATCAGGCGAAAGTGGTAGACGGTCCCCCTGCCGAGGCTGCTCAGGTCGGCGTGGACGGGGACCGGCAGGGAGCCCGTGCCTATTTCACCGGCACCGGGCACACACGGTGCGGCCTGCCCGTAGGCGGTGGTCTCGCCCCACCTGAAGAAGCATTCGGTGACCGCTTCTCCCTTGGGGTTGACCGAGCCGTTCAGCGTGGCGCTCGTTTCCGCGACTGGATTGGGAGGCAGGGTCCTTGCCTTGAAGCAGCCGATCGGGTCGGTGCCGTAGGCGCGGACGAATGGTTGTTCGTTGGATTTCGACGCACCTGGTTCGCGGGGGTTGGTGGCGTAGAGGTTCCCCGGTGCTTCGCTGCCGGGGCAGAGGTTGGTCGCGAGGCCGGTGGAGGGGCCGCTGAACTGGCCTTTGCCGAATTCTTCGAGCAGGTTGCCCGCGGAGTCGAATTTGAAGATCGGGTGGCGTTCAGAGCTGCCCAAGGCTCCGGGCGGGCGGAAGGTGTAGACGTTGCCGGCGGAGTCAACGGCGACGGCGGTCGGAGTCGCGACTTCGAAGCGGGGCGAAGGAGATTCTTTGCCCGTTTCCGGGTCTAACTTGCGCACGTCGGCTTTGCCTTCGTAGATGACATAGAGGTTGCCGGAGGCATCGGTGGCGAGACCCTGCACCGTGCTGTCTTTGAGCGCTCCAAGGGGGTCCAGGGGCACGTCTTCGAGGTAGTGGCCGCCGCTGTCGAAGACCTGAATCCGTTTCTCGTCGCCGACGTAGATCCTGTCGTCCGCGTCGGTTGGGGTGCCTTTGGTGTCGATGGCGATGAAGCTGCCGACCGCCCAAGCGCCGAACTGACCCTGGCCAGTCCCCACACCCCCAGCCTGGCATTCGTCTCCGGAGGCTGCGGTGCAGAGATTTCGTTGTGCTTCGGTGGAGCCGAGTTCTTCGACTTTGGTTTTGTTCACGTCGCCGCCGAACATAAGGACGAAGTTGCCATCGGCGTCGAACTTCTGTACACGTCGGTTGCTGAAGTCGACGACGTAGACGCCTCCGGCGCTGTCGCTGGCGACCCCCTGCGGGGCACTGAGCTGGCCGGCACCGGCGCCGCTGACCCCGGGCTTGCACGTGTCTCCGTTCTCGGCGATGCAGATCTCGAACTGGTCCTCCGGCGGGACGGTGTCATCCCCGGGCCCGTCCTGCACCACGTTCCAGCCCCAGGTCTTGATCAATTCCCCCCGGGCGTTGAGTTCGATGACTCGCTGGTTCTCCTGATCGCCTACGAAGACGCGGCCGTTCTCCGGGTTGGTGGCAACACCACGGGGGATGCTGCACTGGATCGTGGCGTCGCTTCCGTTGCACTTGGTCCAGAGTTCGGACGGGGCGGCATCGGCGATGGAGGCGCCGAGGCTCAGCACCGAGCCGGCAAGAAGGGCGGCAAAAGCGCCCAGTCCCCGCGTGGCCACTCTGGGCGCGAAACGACTGGCCTGCCCGAATCCACCGACGAACTCCCCTCTCACGAAGCTACCTCCTGTGTCTCCCGTTAACCCCTGTATCTCCCCATTGACCGAGCCACCCCTCCCTGTGCCCGGCGGGAAGACCATATCGGAACGTTCTCGTTCTTGTCAAGAAATATCCAAGGTTGCAGGCAGAGGCTGACCTCGAGACCTCGGCGTTGTCTCGCGTTCCCGGATCTCCTCCCGGCCTCGGGTCGGTCGGCAAGCCGATCGTCGAGGCCCGGGAGGACGTTCCGGGATGCTTTGTTAGGTGTTTAGGTGTTTATGGGTGGATCAAGAGTCGGTAACTGTTACGTCTGTGTTGGCGCCGAGATTGTTATGACCTTTGATTGTCACATCGATATCGAGTTTGTTCGTGTTGCTTGTGCCGCTGCCACAGAGCGTGCCTTCGTGTGTGTCGTGGATCCCGAGGATTTCGCCACTGAGGTCGATGTCATCGGCTGGGGGGAGTGTGTGCGTCAGGTGGGCACCGACGAGACCTTGGTTCACCGGTTTGCCTCCGTGTTCAGAGCCAATTTTGAATGTGCAGACCGCGTCGGCGTCGGGATGCGTCACCGATCCGGTTTTGTAGACGTGCACTTCGATCACTTTGCCCGGAGGGCATACCAGATCAAACGTAACGCCGTATGTGTTGGCGCCTCCTGTTGTCTGGCCAATGTGGGCCACGTAGTCGCAGCCGTTCATTGTCACTGTCGCCGGCCGTGTTCCCAAGATTGGGATTATGGCATGGCATTTTGTATTGTAATGTGGAGTGATTGTGGCTGTGGTCGCAGGGACGGAGATCAGCCCGTGTTTGCTCCCCGCTGTTGTCTGTGCGTGGGTCAATACCGCATGCCCTGTGTATTTGCTGTGAGGGCATTCGACTCTTCCAAGCGCACCTTGTGTCAGGGCGTTTTTGTTGATGACTGTGGGTTCTGTGTCTTCCCCTGTCAGTGTCACCGGGCCGGTCGATGTCAGTGTGCCTTGTTGGGCCGAGGCGACCGACGCAGCCAACGCGCCGAACGCGAAGACCGCGACCAGGGCGAGACCCAGGGTCTTGAGATTGCGAATCATCTCTCTTCCTTTCGGATTGGTTTACGCCGCCGCTTTGAGCCGCGGCGTCGTCCCGTTCGGAAACAAACAATCCATAGCTCCACCGGGCTTATTGATCAAATAATTCGTTGCTAAATAGCGCAGCCACCGTGCCAAGCGCAGCGGTCCGATGCTTTTCGCCTGCAAAGCGCGTGTGTGCGATCTGTGCGCGCGCAGATTTGCGCGCGCTTGAATTGGCGCACAGGTGCCTTACGGGACGTAGGAGCAAACAGGGAAGCCGTAGCTGCGACGCATCTGGTCTGCTTTGGAGAAGGGGTCTTCGAGGCCTTTGTTGGTTGCGATTTTCTTTGCTCCGGCCACTTCGTTAACCCCTTGCTGCTGAGAGGTGAGAATCTCTTCGACCTGCTTCTCGTCCCCAGCCGGGGATCCCGTGTTGCGGATCGTCTCGATTTCCGCTTCGATCTTCGGCACCAACACCTCTCTGGTCATGTTCGCGAACAACTCCCCTTGCGGAAGTCCCTCGGAGATATGTTCCTCTATATAGGCTTCCTCTTCTGCGCTCAGCCCCTTCCTCGTCTGCTTGCAAGCGGCAGCGGCTTTCTTGATCAGCGCCGCCTTGCTCGGCGATGAGGCGGTGGCGGGGGTATCGTTGTTTGAGGGGGCCGTGGTGGTGTCCGAGGGAGTCGTCGTGTTGTCCGGAGGGGTCGTGTTGTCTGGAGGGGTCGTGTTGTCTGGAGGGGTCGTGTTGTCTGAGGGGGTCGACGCGGTGGTGGTAGCTGAATCGGCCGTGGCCGAAGTCGAGGGAGAGGTCGAGTCCTCGCTGCCTCCGCATCCCACGACAATCGCGGTAATCGCGATGACAACAGCGGGCAACGTCGTTAAACGGGCGTTCAAGATCTTTCCCTTTCTCGGTGATTCGCCCTTAGTTTAATCAAACTATTCTAAGTTTAGTTTCAGACCGAACTCTTCCACAACGACCAGACCGAGGCCAGCGAATCGATCGCTAGCTCTGTGGACGCCCGAGCGCGGCCTTGAGCGCGTCGATCGCCTCGATCGGTAGCGGGTCAACGCCGCGGGCGTCGGCGAGGGCGAGGGAGACTAGGTCTCCCAGCATCACCGTCCAGAACAGGCGCTCGACATGGTTCTCGCCGACCGTCTCGACGCGAACCGCCTTCGCTCCCGCTGCCTCTATTGCCTTGGCGGTGAGCTCGAAGCGGCGGCGCACGCGCGGATGCTGATCGACGTCCTCAAGCAACACCGCGGCGAGTCCGGCAGCCTGCGTATCTGTGCCCCAACCGCAAATCTCGTTGTGATTCGCCTCCGGCAGCTCGGAGAAGAAGGCGACGAGCTTGGCGTTCTCGTTGATCTGGGTCTTCCAGCGATAGGCGATCGGCGTCGTCAGCCCGGCACCGGTCATGACGGGCACGGTGCCGTGCATGGCGCGGGCCAGGCTCTTGGCCAGCCCGTCGGGCGGACCCTCGGGGCCCCAC
>JBAREU010000051.1:0-1532 GCA_049796515.1 Solirubrobacterales bacterium | reverse complement strand
CCCGATGCCGCGACCGGGGCCCAGCAGCAGCTTCCACAGCCGGCTGTCCATGAAGCCGCCCAACCGCTTTGGCGCGTCGAGGAAGTCCAGGGCGTTACGAGACGGCGGCGTGTCGACGACCACGAGGTCCCATCGGTCCTCGCCGAGCAGCTGGCCCAGCTTCTCCATCGCCATGTACTCCTGGGTGCCTGCCAGCGAGGTGGCAACCGTCTGATAAAACTGGTTGTCCAAAATCTCTTGTGCGCGTTCGGGTCCCGAGTATTGGATCACCATCTCGTCGAACGTGCGGCGCATGTCGAGCATCATCGCGTGCAGTTCGCCGGTCACCTCAGGGGCCAGCGGCACCCGCTGCGGTGAGTTGCCCAGGTCCTTGATGCCCAGCGCCTGGGCCAACCGCTTCGCGGGGTCGATGGTCAACACGACGACCGTGCGGCCGTACTCGGCGGCGCGCAGTGCCATCGCCGCGGCAGTGGTGGTCTTGCCGACACCGCCTGCGCCGCAACACACCACGACGCGATTGGAGGTGTCGGACAGGATCGAGGCCATGTCCAGTACGGGTGGTGTGGTGCTCATCGACGGGCTCCTTTGGTCCGATTCACTACGTTCATCGGACGCCCTGATGCGCAAGCGCTTCGGCCAGTTCGTAGAGGCTGCCGAGGTCGACGCCGTCGGGCAGTGCCGGCAGCTCCAGCCTGGGCACCTTTATCTCGTCGAGCTGCTCTGCACTCTCGGCACGCGCCGTAATCCGGGTGGCGTGCTGGATGGCTTCGGTCAAGAGTCCGGCAAAGTCGCTGTCGGAGAGGGTGATTCCCGCCTTGGTCAATTCGTTTCGCACCTTGTCGGCATCGATGTCGCCCTCGGCCGCCTTGGCGAGCGCGTCGGGTTCCAGGTAGGCCGGGATGTTGCGGTTGACGATCACGCTGCCGATGGGCAGGCCCAGCTCCTGCAGCTCGTCGATCGCCTCCAGCGTCTCCTGCATCGGCAGCGCCTCCAGCAGCGTCACCAGATGGATCGCGGTCAGATCGGAGTGCAGCAGGTTGACCACGCTGTCGGCCTGCGAGTGCACCGGACCGCCCTGGGCCAGATCCGAGACCGCCTTGGTGACGTCGAGGAACCGGGCGATGCGCCCGGTCGGTGGCGAGTCCACCACCACGGCGTCGTACGCGGAGCGCTTCTTGTCGGGCTTCTCGTTGCGCACCACGATTTCCTTGATCTTGCCGGTGAGCAGCACGTCGCGCAGGCCGGGCGCGATCGTCGTCGCGAACTCGACGGCACCGATGCGGTGCATCGCCCGGCCGGCCAGCCCGAGGTTGTAGAACATTGCCAGGTATTCCAGGAACGCCGCCTCGATGTCGATGGCCAGCGCGTTGACCGTTCCGCCGCCGTCGGCAGTGGCGATCTTCACTTCCTCGTAGGGCAGTGGTGGAACGTCGAACAGCTGCGCAATGCCTTGGCGCCCTTCCACTTCGACCAACAGCACCTTCCGCCCACCGGCGGCCAGCGCCAGCGCCAGCGAGGCAGCAATGGTCGAC
>JBAREU010000050.1:0-14456 GCA_049796515.1 Solirubrobacterales bacterium | reverse complement strand
CAGCCGGCCACCGAGCAGCTTCAGGTCGGCGGCGGTGGCCGCACGACCGGCGAGGAAGGCGGCGGTACGACCGGTGGCGGAGACGCGGCGCCCCAGCACGACCTCGTCGGCGTCCTCGGGCAAGCGGGCGGCGAGCTCGGCGAGCTCAGGCTCCGCCAGCAGACCGGCGGGCAGGTCGAAGACACCCTCGACCCAGGCCTCTGCCGCTCCCGGACGGACGATCTGCGGCCTCACCTTGCCGCCCATCAAGAGGTCGAGCGAGTGGGCCAGCACCGTCTTGCCCGCGCCGGTCTCGCCGGTTATCGCGTTGAGCCCCTCCCCCAGCCGCAGCTCGGCCCGCTCGATCAGCAGCAGGTTCTCGATGCGGAGCTCCCGGAGCACGTCCTCTGTGTACCAGCGGGAACGGACCGACTGGCACCCGGCCCGCGGGAGGCGTCTATGCAGGGACAGGCTCCGCAGGCTCGGTCTCGGGCGGAGCTGTCACAAAGTCTTTTGAGCGGACCAGGGCAAAGCCGAGGGCGGCGCCTGCGAAGGCGACCACTGCGCCGATCAAGAGGATGTCGTTGAGGCCGCTGACAAAGGCGATCTTCGCCGCGTGCACGACTTCCGTCTGCTGTCCGGGCGGAGCGGCCTCGGCCGCCGCTCGGGTGCCGCCGGAGGCGACCGCTTCGGCCAGGCCGGGTGGGGCATTCGGCAACAGGCCGGCGAGCTTGGCGTCGACGCGGGATTGGAAGACGGCGCCGAGCGAGGCGACACCGGTGGCGATCCCAACCTGGCGGAAGGTCGTGTTGATCCCCGAGCCCATCCCCGATTTCGCCGCGGGTACGACCGCGATCGCGGCCTGGCCGATGCCGGGGTTGGTGATTCCGATTCCGATGCCGGCGATGACGAAGCCAGGCAGCAACGCCGAGATGTCCGAATCGGGCTTCAGCCCGTGCATCAACACGAGGCCGGCTCCCACCATGCCGAGACCGAGGCCGACGAGCACCCGGATCGGCACCCGGTGGGAGAGTTTGCCGGCGATCGGCGAGGCGAGGAAGGAGAGCACCGTCATCGGCAGGAAGTGCAGCCCGGCCTCCAGCGGCGAGTCGCCGAGCACCCCCTGCATGTAGACGGTCAGGTAGAGGAACATCGCGAACATCCCCGCCGAGAGGCCGAAGGCGACCGCGGAGACGCCATTGAAGGCGGGTTTGCGGAAGAGGCCGAGATCGAGCATTGGGTGGTCGCTGCGCGCCTCGATCGCGACGAAGGCGAGCAGCAACGACACCGCGCCGACCAAACAGGCGACGATCGCCGGGCTGCCCCAGCCCTCCGGATTGCCACGGATCAGCCCGAGGATGAGCAGGAAGAGACCACCGGAGAAGGCGATCAGGCCGGGCAGGTCGATCCGCTGCGGGTCCTGGGCGGCGACGTTGGCGAGCCGGATCTCGGTCAGCACGATCGCGATCGCGCCGATCGGGATGTTGACGAAGAAGATCCACTCCCAGCCAAAGTGCTCGGTGATCAGGCCGCCGACGAGCGGGCCGATCGCGACGGCGCCCCCGACCGTCGCGCCCCAGACCCCGAACGCGGTCGCGCGGTCGCGGCCGTGGAACTCCTGCCCGATCAGGGCAAGTGAGGTAGCGAACATCGCCGCGCCGCCGACCCCCTGCAACCCGCGTGCCAGGTTGAGCAGGGTCGGATCGCCGGCGATCCCGCAGAGGAACGAGGCGAAAGTGAAGAGGCCGAAGCCAAGCGAGAAGACCCGCCTGCGACCCAGCCGGTCGCCGAGTGAGCCGGCCGTCAGCAGCAGGGCGGCGAGCATCAGCGAGTAGGCGTCGACCACCCACTGCAGGCTGGAGAGGCTGGCGTCGAGGTCGCGCTGGATGTCGGGCAGGGCAACGTTGACGACCGTGATGTCCAGCAGCAGCATGAACGTCGCGATCGAGATCAGGACGAGGGTCCACCACTTGCGCTCCACGGCGTAAACAGTACGTAGCCACCTCGTCGGCTGAGGCTCAGACGGCTAGGTGGCCGAACTTCTCGCGAATCCGCTGATAGAAGCTCGTTCCCGGCAGCTGGGCGAGCCGCCCCACGGTGTCGGCGAAGCGGATCTCGAGCGCTGCCCCGGTCTCCAGCTTGCCGGCCAGTTCGCCGTCGATCGCGACGTCGACCGGCTCACCCCCGCCGGCGTTGCCGACGTGGAGCACATCGGCGGGCGCGACGACAAGAGCGCGCGCCGTAAGCGAGTGCGGCGCGACGTAGGAGACGACATAGCCCTTCACGCCCCAGGCCAAGATCGGCCCCTGGTTGGCGAGGTTGTAGCCGGTCGAGCCGACCGGGCTCGCGGCCACGAGCCCGTCGCAGCGCACATGCCCCACCTCCTCGCCGGCGATCCTGTAGCTCAGCTCGGCGACCCGCTCGTGGGGGCGGCGGATGAAGCTGACGTCGTTGAGGGCGACGCGCAGCGCCCCGTCGATCTCGACCTCGAGGCCGGGCAGGTCGACCGCCTCGGTCTCGCCGGCAAAGGCGCGCCGCATCCCCTCCCCAGCCTCCTCGCGCTCGACCGCGGCGAGGAAGCCAACCGTGCCGAAATTGACGCCGAAGACGGGCACGCCGCTGCGGGCGAAATGGCGCAGCGCGCGGAGGATCGTCCCGTCCCCGCCGAGCACCAGGCAGAGATCGGCCTGGTGGGGGAGCGCATCGACGATCTCGATACCCTCGGCGGCGCCGTCGTGCTTGGCGACCTCCTCGGCGGTGGCAACCAATTGCCAGCCGGCCTCATCCGCAATGGAGACCGCCAGCGCGACCGCGTCGCTGGTCGCCGGCGGGTGCGAGTGGGTGCAGAGCGCTGCGATCCGCTCGCTCATGCATCGACCGCCCGAATCGCGACCTCGACATCGGCAAGCGGCTTGCTGCCCCCGCCGCACCAGACGAACGTCTCGCGATTGCCCTTTGGGCCGGGCAGGCCGGAGGAGGCGAAGCCGCGAACCGGCAGGTCCAGCTCGCCGGCGGCGCGCGCCACGCCGAGGATCGCCTCACGGCGATCGGCGACGTCGCGGACGACACCCTTACGCACTCGCTCGCGCCCGAGCTCGAACTGGGGCTTGACCATTGCCAGCACCTCGCCGCCGGGCGCGAGGCAGGAGGCAACGGCTGGCAGAACCTTGGTCAGCGAGATGAACGACACGTCGACGCAGGCGAGGCCGGGCCGGAAGGGAAGATCTCGCGGCCTGAGGCCGCGTGCATTGACGCGCTCGAGCACGGTCACGCGGGGATCCTCCCGCATGCGCAGGTCGATCTGGCCATAGGCGACGTCGAGGGCGACGACGCGGGCGGCACCGCGCTGGAGCAGGCAGTCGGTGAAGCCGCCGGTCGAGGCGCCGACGTCGAGGCAATCGCGCGCCTCCACGTCGATATCGAGGGCGGCAATTGCGTTGTCGAGCTTGATCCCTCCGCGCGAGACGAAGCGCATCCCCTGCGCAACCCGGAAATCGGCCTCAGGATCGACCAGTTGGCTGGGGCGTAGCGCGATCGGCCCGTCCTCGCCGACCCGCACCTCCCCTGCCCGCACGGCCCCCGCAGCGGCAGAACGCGACGGAAATAGCCCTTTTGCGGCCAAAACCGCGTCGATTCGCGCTTTAGGACCCGTCTTCGCCACGCAGGGAAGGTACAGCCGTCCAGCCGAGGGCCACAGAAAACCCTTGCCAGATGTTTACCGGCACCTTAGAATTGGGTAGAAGAATCGCGCCCGCGGGTCGACGAAGCCTGGAAACGGGCCTCTGTGACTCGGCTCACACACAAATCGCACGTATGTTCGTATCTTGATTCAAGGATTCGCGAGAGAGGATCGATAAAGGGCAAACGAAACTTCCTGGTCGGGCCTGGCGTCGCTCATATGGCAGTTGACTCCCATCAACTTGCCCCGCGGCACATAAGGGCTCACCTACCTCCCACGGATCCACATATATAGAGATACATATCTCTCCTCCCTGTAGTAACCCCAGAAACGCCTCGCCTCCCCGGCGGGGCGTTTTCTGTTGGGCTGGGCTCCAGTAAGCGAAACGTGAGCCACAACGCCGCCGGTGCCGGCATCCAGTCGCTCCAAGTACCTCCGTGCCACAGTCAGACAGCAGCCATGCAGGCTCGCCGACTCCGGGGGACGCAGCGCTGGCGTCGATTACGCGGTCGTCAGTGGGCGATCCGTCAACGTCGCCGTCGCGACGTGCAGCGGCCCGCCTCGCTCGCCCTCATCCGCGAGGTAAAGCGCGACGCCCTCTTGCAAAGACTCGAAAAGCTCGTCCAGGGTGTCACCGGAGGCAAAACAGCCGGGAAGCTCTGGAACGTCTGCCCAGTAGCTGCCTTCCTCGATATGGATACGGGCGGTCAACTCCATGACGAACCTCCTTCTCGTCTGCTCATTGCTGCGGAAGCGTGATCGGGCGGCAACCCTCTTGGTCATCTTGACCTGATGCTTGCCACCGCGAGCCTGGGTCCTACCGTTTCCTTCAGCAGCTTGATCGCCTTCTTCTGGTTGAGCGTGTCCTTCATCGGCAGCACCAACCGACCGTAGCCACCACGCGGCGGAACGTTTTGCCTCCCCGGCGGGGCGTTTTCTGTTGGGCTGGGCTCTTCTGTTGGGGCTGGGCTCGGGTAGCGGTTACAGATTTCGGACTCGACGACCGATGTCACGGTCCTGCGGGTAGCCGGCGGCCTCCCAGAATGCTCCAGCTACCTCGTCCTCGAAAGCAACCAAGGCGGTTATGCGAAGGGCGCCGCAACTGCGTAGGTACTCCTCGCCGGCCCGCGACAGCGCGATCCCGATGCCCTCTCGCCGATGCCCCTCGCGGACGGCGAGTCGGTACATGTTCCCTCGCCACCCATCCCAGGCGGCGATCAAAGCGCCGACGATCTCATTGTCGCGCTCGGCGACCAGGAGAGCAGCCGACGAATCCCCGATCAAGCGCTCGACGTCGTCCAGGCGGTCCACTGTCGCTGCGTGTTCGCTCCGCGCCTGAGTCCATAGCTCCAAGACCGCTCGCGCGTCCTCATGCCGACACCGGCGTATCGAGATTCCCTCGCCAGTCAAGTCGGCAGCATGGCAAAAACCAGCGTCGGCCGCGGATAACGAGTCGCCCCCAGACCCCCGCCGGCGAAATGCCGCGGGGGCCTGAGACGAGGGCGTTATCAGCCGATTCCGTATGTGCCGATGTTGGGTGCGAGGACGTTGAGCGTGCCGCCGGTTTTGTAGGTGCCGGTTTCGCCGAGGAAGTTCATTACGGAGATTTCGCTCGGCGATTCGAGCGTCACTGTCATGCTGCTGATCGTTTTGTCGAGTTCGCTGCATCCACCGGTGAAGGTGCGTTTCGTGCGCCATCCTGTGACGGTCAAGTCCGTCGCGTTCACGTCGACTGTCCAGGGCAGGCCTTTGCCTTCGGCCGTACTGATAGAACAGCCTGAGAAGGTGCCGAACTTTTTCGGGCACGATTTGATGTCGAATGTGGTGATTTTCCCGTCGCTGCCGCCTTCGGTTGTCAGAGTCGCTTCGATTTCGCAGTTCATGCCGTTGCCGGCGCTCGCTTCGAAGATTTCGCCGCCGCTCATTTTGATTTCGATGTGTTTGCTGACGTTCACGCCTTTGTCTTTCCAGACCGCGGCCAGCGCGAAAGCCGGGACCGCAAGCGCCACCACGAGGGCGACTGCCCCCGCAAGAAGCAGTCGTCTGTTGCCTTTCATATCTCCCATCCCTTCTCGATTGACTGGTTATCGCCAGATTGCCCCTTACTAAAGGCAATTTCGGACGAAGCCGATGATTATAATCAGATTAATTTGACAAATAGGCCATGAGTCCAGAGGCTGCAGGGCCTCGATGACTCAGATGCCCAGAGAGTCGGGTCAGCGTTAGGAAGACGGGCGCGACCTGAGCGTCACCGGCACCGTTGCCGTCTCCGCAGCGCTGCCGGCCGGCCAGAAAGTGACCGCGACCTCGATCCGCAGTTTGTGCGTGCGCTTCAAGGTCTTGCGGGCAAGCGGGTTCGGCCTCAGGCGGAGCGTCACCGTCTTCGCCTCGGGGGCCAGGACAGCCACAGGCTGGATCGGCATCTGGGGGGCCTTGGCCTGGCTCGCACCGGCCACCTTCTTCGTTGACGGGGCCCCCTTCGCCGTCAATAAGCCGCGCCCCGAGGTCTGCACCTGCAGCGTCGCCGTGCCGTTGCGCCGGTTCGTCTTGATCTTGCCGAAGCTGAACAGGCTCGGGCCGCGTTTCGAGCCCCCGGACGGCTGCGATCCGCGCGATCCGTCGGCGACGATCTCGATCGCGTCGACGCCCGCGTTGAGGACTTCGTCGGTCACCGCACTGGCGACGCGCAACCGCACCGTCTGACCGGCAAAGCGGGTGAGATCGGCCGTCACCCGAGTTGGCGGTAAGCTCGTCGGATCGCCTTTTTTCGTCCGGAAGACGGTTTGAAGGATGTCGGCCGGATTGAGCGACTCGAGCGGGGCATCGGGTTTCATCACATCGATTCGGTACTGCTGGTTGCTCCCCCCGCCCAGGACTTCTTGGTCGACCGAGAGAGTGTCCGGCGATGGGATCGCGATCGGGGCGTAGGAGTCGTAGTAGACGACCATGCCGAGCTGGTGACTCCGGCCCCGCTCGAGCGCGATGTCCTGGTAGAGGATCAGCGTGTCGGGGTTGGCCTGATCGGCAATCCCGGCGAAATCGCCCTGCGGCGGGCGCTGGACAGGGTCGGCGCCACGTTTGCCGCCGATCGGTGCGTTGGTACCTCTGTAGGCGAACCAGTTCCCGGCCTGGATCGCCCGGTGAACCTGCCAGCCGTGCAGGCTGCCGGACTCGAAGTCGCCGTTGGCAACGGTTGCCGCCGTGGCGCCGTTCGGAACGAGCAGCGCCAACAGGGCAGCCACAAGGGCAATCGGGCCACGGCTGCCATACAGAGCCCTCATGAGCCAGGGAGAACCTTGAACGTAGTTTTCGCCGGACTCGAGTCGACGTTGCCGGCGTGGTCGATCGCGCGCACCCTGAAGACGTGCCGACCCGGCCTCAAGTTCCTGTAAGTCCGCGGCGAGCTGCAGAGGGCAAATGGATTGTCGTCGAGCTTGCAGATGAAGAGCGAACGGGGCTCGTTGGACCTGAACTTGAACCGAACGGTGCTGTGTCGAGTCCTTTTCTTCGACGCCTTGGCGATCGTCGTCCTGGGCGGAGTCACGTCGGGGGAGAAGCCCGCACCGTCACCGAAGCCTCCGCCGGCTGCCCCACCACCACCTCCGTCCCCACCGCCACCACCGGGTTCGGGGAGGGTCGTCGCCGTGGCCAGCTCCGAGGTTCCACCTTCGCTCGTCTGCGTGGCGGCCACGATCGTCCCGACCGGAATCGCGCCGCCGTAGAGGACATTCCAGTTGCCTTCTTCATCGGCGGTCGCTTTACCGAGGAACGACCCGAGCTCACCGCCTTCGGTGCTCTGCTTGCGAAAGACACGCACGATGGCACCCGGTTTGGCGCCGGCGCCGCTGGCGCTCGCCTGGATCGGGACCAAGATTTCCGGCGGTTCGACCGCGTTGGGGGGGTCTTCGGCACCCGGCGAGACGGCGACCAGGTCGATGAAGAGCCCGCCGTTGGCGCTGCCGCGGTTGCGCCTCACTTCGTTCCGAGAGGTTTTGAAGTTGACGATCTCGATCGCGTCCCCGCCGCTGCCATCGATGAGGTTTTCCTCCATCGCCTCGTCGCCCCCGATCTGATTGCCGTTTATGCCGAAGGGAGCGAACAAAGCACCGTTGATTCGGATCCCGGCCTCGCCGGCCCCGGCAATCAGATTGCCGAAGAGCTCGTTGTTGTTGTTTTCGACCAGGATTCCGCTGACACCGGACCCGGCGATCGTGTTCCCCTCGATCAGGTTGCCGTGTTCTGAGCCGATGCCGTGGACCCTGATGCCGTTTGCGGCGCCGAAGATCTCGTTACCGAGAATCCAGGCGCCGATTCCCCCCTGGGCGATGGCGACGCCGCCCGCCATCCTTATCCGGTTGTCGGCGATGAACGCCTCGGCCGTGGGGCCCGGGATCGCTTCGGAATCGACCACGATCCCGTCAGCAGGCGGCGCCAGGGTCGCCGTCCCGGTCGCGTCGGTGCCGATCATGTTGCCGAGCACGATCAGGTCCTCAGCGGCCGGACCGGCGAGGACCGCGACGCTGCCGCCGTTGAGCCGGTTGCGTTCGCCTGCCCGGGGACCGCCGATCACGGTTCGCGGCGCCGCACCCACCCGGATGCCGGCCGCGGCGTTGGGCACCGCCGCGGTCCCGGTCACATTGAGGCCGACGTAGTTGCCGGCGATGGTCGTAGCTACGGCGGGGGCCTCTTCGGCTCCGTCACCTTCCAGGTCGATGCCGCTCGATGAAGAACCGGAGACCAGGTTGCAGCCGTGATCGCATGCCGAGCTGCCGGCGCCGATCGAGCCGACGTTGGTCCCGATCGAGTTGCCGATTGCTTCCGACCCGAGCGCGACCGAGGTGATCTCGATGTCCTTGCCGTTTTTCGCCTCCGTGACACCGTCCGGGCCGACGCCGAAGTAGTTGCCGAGGATTTCGACGTTGTCGGCGCCGAGGATGTCGAGCCCGTCGCCGCTGTTGTTGGCGAAGACGTTTCCGCCGATGCGGGCTTCGTTCGATTCGGGATCAAGCGAGATCCCGGTCGAATTTCCACCTGCGCTGCCGTCGAGCTTGACGCCGAGCCAGTTTCCAGCAGCCCTAAAGGATTTGGAGCCAACGACATTGATGCCCGTCTCCGCGCCAGTTAGGGCGAGACCTCCGATCGTGACGGGGTTCGCATTTTCGACGCTCAGCGCTGGCGCTGCCGCGCTCGCCCCGTCGACCCCGACACAGGGACGGATTACTCCCACGACCGAGCATTCGCCGAAGATCGAAACGCCTTCGACGATCGTGGGCAGGCTGCCTGCGGGGATCGTGCCCGCCATCTGACCGTCGAAGACGTCTTCGTCGAATTCGATCAGGTCGAATTCACCAAACAAGGCGTTGGCCTCTTCGATCGCCGCCCTCAACGTGCATTCGGTGCCAGCCACCCGGCAGAATTCGTCTCCCGGCGTTTCGTCTTCTCCTTCGCCCGCGCTGTTGACGATGAACGTTTCAGCACCCGCGACGGCCGGCGCGAAAAGCGTGCAGACGAGCGCGATCAGCGCCACCAAGAGCGCCCCGCCTCGACGTCCTCCCAAGACACCGTCGACTGACACAGCGCGACTCTAACCGCCCATGTTTTGATACGCAAGTGTTTTTGTTCAATCGAGGCGAAACGAGTAGAGAGTTAGTCCGCTTCGTGTGTCTGCCCTAGAGTGGTGCGGCAAATTTCAACTGGAGGTCGCCATGGTTGCCCGTCGTTCCGTCCTGGTCATCGTCTCGCTCGCCGCCGTCCTGCTGCTCACGGTCCCGGCCGCGAGCGCGAGCTACTCGACCAGCGTCATCGTCAGCCTCAAATTTCCCGCCTTCCACGGCAAGGTGCAATCCAACAGAAGCTCCTGCGCAACCAATCGCATGGTCAAGCTATTCCGCCAGAAGCCAGGGCCGGACAAGTTCCTTGGCACGGACAAGAGCAACGCCAAAGCCAAGTGGTCGATCCCGGTCGGCAAAAACCTGGCTTCTGGCTCCTACTACGCCAAGGCGCCTGCCAAGGGTCAGTGCAAACCGGCGAAATCGAACGTGGTCCCGATCGCCTAACTGCATGACCTGATCCCCATGGAGATAATGCCCGCGTGACGCGCCGGCACGGTCTGATCGCAACGGGGGTCGCGACGGTGGCCCTGCTGCTGGCGATGGCCCCTGCCGATGGGCGGATGCAGGACACGGGCGGGCCGGGGATCGTCCCCTTCGAGCTGGCGGGAGGTGAGGACCGGGCTGAGGAGATCATGGCCGAATGGGGCGACGAAGGGCAAGATGCGGCTCGCGAGTCGCTCTGGATCGACTTCGGCTTCCTGGTCGTCTACGGCGCCTTCCTCACCCTCGCCCTCGCCGCGACCCGGGACCTGGCCAGGGACCGTGGATGGCGCCGCATGGCGAAGATCGGCGGCATCGTCGTCTCGTTCGGAGCTCTCGTCGCGGGATTCGACGCGCTCGAGAACATCTGCCTCTTGCTCACCCTCGACGGGGCCGGCGCCGCATTCCCCTTGCTGGCCACGATCTTCGCGAGCTGCAAGTTCCTGCTGCTCGCCGTGGCGATCGCCTACTTGCTCGCCGGACTGGCGATGCGCCTGCGCAGCCGCGCGGCCGCTACTGAGACGCCGTAGCGCCGGAAGAGCCCTCGAACAGCTTCCCGACGCGGATCCGCTCGGCCATGTCCGCCGACTCCTCGCGGTAGGCGCTGCCGTCCTCGAACTCGATCGTCGGGTACTTGCGCTGCCCGGAGACGCGGTTGAGCTCGTCGCGCTTGCCGGGACGCAGCGGGCCCTTGACGACCTCGTACTCGATGCCCTGCTCGTCGAGCGCCTTCTGCACGCGGTGGCAGGGGTGCGCGTCGACCTTTGCCCACATCGCCGAGCAACGGTGAAGCTTGACCGCCATCGCTCCACCCTAGCCCGAAGCCAGCGTTGCAGCAAGCCGGGGGGTTGACAGGTGACTATTTAGTCACCTATTATCCACCACATGGACGAGGTGTTCAAGGCGCTGGCCGATCCGTCGCGGCGGACGTTGCTCGACGCCCTCTTCGCAGAGGACGGGCAGACGCTCAGCGCCCTGGAGGAGCGGCTGCCGATGACGCGCTTTGGCGTGATGAAGCACCTCAAGGTGCTCGAGGGGGCCAACCTGATGACCACCAAGAAGCGCGGTCGCGAGAAGCTCCACTTCCTCAACCCCGTCCCGATCCGGCTCGTCCACGACCGCTGGGTGAGCAAGTACGCCGAGCCCTGGGTAGCCGGTCTCAGCGAGCTCAAGAAAGACATCGAGACGAAGGAGAACGTCATGGAGAAGGTTTTCGAGATCTACATCAAGACCACCCCGGAGCGACTCTGGGAGGCGATCACCGACGGTGAGATGCGGCAGAAGTACAACTTCGGGGTCGGGGTCGAGTCGGACTGGGCGCAGGGCTCCCGCTACGAGGCCGTCCATCCCGGCGCTGGCATCGCGATTTGCGAGGGCGAGAACCTCGAGGTCGAGCCGCCGCGGCGGCTAGTGCAGAGCTTCACCGCGCTCTGGAGCGATCAGGTGAAATCGGAAGGGACCTCGCGGGTGACCTGGGAGATCGAACCGGTTGGCAGCTCCTGCCGACTCACCGTCACCCATGACCAGCTGCGCGAGGGAGCCAACGACGAACTCTACGGCGGTTGGCCGATGATCCTCTCCAGTCTGAAGACGCTGCTGGAGAGCGGCGAGCTGCTCGACACGCCGGGCTCGCTGCGCTACTCAGGCGCCACCGCGGACGCGGCATAGCGCCGGCCGTGCGACCTATGCCCGTTCGCGGGCATAGGTCCGCCTGCCCAACGGACCCTGCATATCCAGAGATACGCGCCTCCTCTCCCTGTAATAACCCCAGAAACGTCTTCGCGAAGCGAGGCCGAATCCGGTGCAACCAAGGAGGCCGCCGGGCAGGCTAGCCGATAGCGCGCTTTGGTGCAAGCGCAGGTTGAGATTCAGTGAACGGCAGGCTCGCCTGAGCGCAACGCGGCCAGCACGCGCTCGGCCACTGACTCTCCGGTCAAGCCGACCTCCTCGCGCAGCAGCGCCGGCTTACCGTGGGTGACGTAGCGGTCCGGCAGGCCGATCCGCATCACCCGGGCGCGGTCACCCGGACGGTCGGCGAAGGAATCCTCGAGGTGCTCGAGCACGGCCGAGCCGAAGCCGCCGGGCAGGACGTTCTCCTCGATCGTCACGACCAGATCATGGCTGAGCGCCAGGCGCTCCAGTAGCTCCGCGTCGAGCGGCTTGGCGAAACGCGCGTCGGCGACGGTCGGCCGCAGGTCGTGGCCGGCGAGGATCTCCACCGCTTCAAGCGCCACGCTCACCCCGTAGCCGTAGCCGAGCAGCGCCACCCGCTCGCCGCTTGCCAGCAGCTCGCCGCTGCCGATCGGGATCTCCTCCGGGCTGGCCGGCAGCTCGACCCCCTCGGCCGCGCCGCGCGGGTAGCGCAGCGCCGCGGGGCCATCATGGGCTATCGCGGTGCGCAGCATGTGGACCAGCATCGCCTCGTCGCGCGGCGCCATCACGACCACGTTCGGCAGCGGGCGGAAGTAGGAGACGTCGAAGGCGCCGTGGTGGGTCGGCCCGTCGTCACCGACGAGGCCGGCACGGTCCATGGCGAAGGTGACGTCGAGCTCCTGCAGGCAGACGTCGTGGATGATCTGGTCGTAGGCGCGCTGGAGGAAGGTCGAATAGATCGCGCAGACCGGCTTCGCCCCCTGCAGCGCCAGCCCGGAGGCGAGTAGGACCGCGTTCTGCTCGGCGATGCCGACGTCGTAGTACTGCTCGGGGACCTCATCGGCGAGCTTCTGCAGCCCGGCCCCACCCGCCATCGCCGCAGTGATCCCGACCACGCGCTCGTCGCGCTCGGCCTCGGCGACGATCGCGTCGGCGAAGACCTGCGTGTACTGCGGCGGTGCGCTCGGCGGCGGCGGCTTCTCCAGGCGCTCCGGCGCGATCGCCTCCGGCGAGTCGGATTCCTTGACCGGCACCGGCTTGGCTGTCGGTTCCCCGTTGAGAATCGACTTCGGCTTCGCCGCGTGCCACTTCTCCATCCCCTCCAGGCCGCCCTCCTCGGCCGGGGCGAAGCCCTTGCCCTTGACCGTGTGAATGTGGACGACGACCGGACGGTCGGCGGCGAACGCCTCCCTCAGCGCGTCGCGCAGGGCGTGCACGTCGTGGCCGTCGATCACGCCCATGTAGGCGAGGTCGAGCTCCTCGAAGAAGAGGCCAGGCGCCCAGTAGGCCTTGATCGCCGACTTGATCTCCGGCCCCAGCCGCTCGATCCGCCTGCCCAGCCCCAGCGGCAACCTGGTCAGCTGATGCTCGACCTCCTCGCGGGCGTGGTAGAGACGACGGTTGAGCCGCGCACGGTTGAAGTAACGCGAGAGGGCGCCAACGTTGGGTGAGATCGACATCCCGTTGTCGTTGAGCACGATCACGATCGGCGTCTGCAGGCCGCCGGCCGCGTGCATCGCCTCGTAAGCGACGCCGCCGGTCAGTGCCCCGTCGCCGATCACCGCCGCGACCTTGCCATCCTCGCCGATCCCCTTGCGCATCGCCTCCTTCAGCCCGACCGCGTAGCCAATCGAGGTCGAGGCGTGGCCGGCGCCCATGATGTCGTGCTCGGACTCGAAGATCGAGCAGAACGGCGCCAGGCCCCCGTACTGGCGAATCGTCGGCAGCCCCTCCCGCCTGCCGGTGAGGATCTTGTGCGGGTAGGCCTGGTGGCCGACGTCCCAGAGGACCTTGTCGCGCGGCGAATCGAGCAGGCTGTGCAGAGCGACGGCGAGCTCGCAGGTGCCGAGGTTGGCGCCGAAGTGCCCGCCGATCTCGCCGATCGTGTCGATGACGTAGGTACGCATCTCCTGCGCCACCTGCTGCAGCTGCTCGTCGTCGAGCTCGTGCAGGTCGGCGGGGGAATCGATCTCCCCAAGCAGTTCCTGTGGCTTGTCGCTCATTCGTTCCTGGTGAAGATGTAGTCGGCGATCCCTCTTAGGTCGCCGGTCTCGCCGTCGGCCTCGGCCAGCGCCGCTGTCGCCTTCGCGTGCGACTCGGTCGCCAGCTCGCGCGCCCGCTCGAGGCCGAAGAGGCTGACGTAGGTGAGTTTGCCATGTCGCTCATCGCTGCCATGGGGCTTGCCGAGCTGCTCGTCGCTCCCGGTCACGTCGAGGATGTCGTCGACGATCTGGAAGAGCACGCCGAGCTCGTCGGCGAACCTTCGATAGGGGATTGTCTCAGGTTCGGCCACCCCGTTGAGGGTCAACACGACGCCGACCCCAGCGGCGATCAGGCGCCCCGTCTTGAGGCCGTGCAGACCGCGTAGCTCCTCGGCGTCGCCCGCCTCACCGGCGACGTCGACGTACTGGCCGCCGACCATGCCGTCGACTCCCGTCGCCGCCGCCAGTTCGGCCAGGGCGGCGAGCACCAGGGCCGGATCGCCCGACTGCCCACAGAAGAGCCGGATCGCCTCGGCGAAGAGCCCGTCGCCGGCGAGGATCGCCACGTCCTCGCCGTACTTGACGTGCGACGTGGGCTGGCCGCGGCGCAGGTCGTCGTCGTCCATCGCCGGCAGGTCGTCGTGGATCAACGAGTAGGTGTGGATCAGCTCGAGCGCCGCCGCCACCGATAGGTAACGCTCGGGGTCGGCGCCCAGCGCGCGCGCCGTGGCGAGAGCGAGAACCGGGCGCACCCGCTTCCCTCCCGCCAACAGCGAGTAGCGCATCGCCTCCTCGAGGCCGGCGGTGGCGGGCCGGGCCGAGAAGCGCAGGTGGGCCAGCTCGGCGTCGACC
>JBAREU010000049.1:0-11768 GCA_049796515.1 Solirubrobacterales bacterium | reverse complement strand
CCCCAGCACTCATAGAGAGTGAGGGCGAGCGAGTAGACGTCGGCCTCGGGGCCGGCGGAGCGACCCTCGGCCTGCTCGGGAGACATGTAGGCAAGAGTGCCGACGATGTCGCCGGGAGTCGTAAGGGCGGCACCGTCGGCGAGGCGAGCCACACCGAAGTCCATCAGCTTGGCGCGGAACTCCCCCTCAGGCGCGACGACGACGTTCTGGGGCTTGATATCGCGGTGGATGACGCCGCGCGAGTGGGCGTGGTCGAGTGCCTCGCAGAGATCGGCGCCGATCTCGCCGATCTCGCGGTCGCTGAGCTCCCCTTCGCGGCTGAGCCGGGCCAGGGTCGAGCCCTCGACCAGCTCGGTGACCAGGAGGGCGTTGCCGTCCTCCTCGCCCATCTCGTAGAGGGTGACGATGCCGGGATGGTTGAGCCGCGCTGCCGCCTGGGCCTCGCGCAGCACCCGCCGACCTGCCTCGCCACGCGACTCGATCGCCTTGACCGCGACCGTCCGCTCCAGCCGGCCATCCCAGGCCTCGTAGACGACACCGAAGCCACCGCTGCCGATGCGGCGCTCGATCAAGAAGCGGTCGAGGACGAGGGAGCCGACCATAGCTCCTCCGTCTTCGCCGCGATTCCGCTTCCTCCTGCGACATACTCCCCCTTGCTTGGAGGATTCGCTCGCATCCCGGCCGGGGCGTCGACCGCGCCCGCCTCGCCGTCCAGAACGGCAGCAGATCATGCTGCGGCGGGGCCTCGCCCTCGGCGCCGGGCTATTGGTTCTGATCCTGCTCGTGCTCGGCGTGCGCGGCTGTCTCAACGCACGCAAGGAGCGTGCGTTGAGCGACTACGCCAGCAACATCACTCAGATCGTCGAAGAGACCGACCAGACCAGCAAATCGTTCTTCGGCAAGCTCGAAGACCCCGGCGAGCTCTCCGTCACCGACTTCGTCGCCGAGGTCAACGCCGACCGCAGCGCGATGGACAGCTACCTGGCGCGGGTCGATGCGCTCGATGCGCCCGGCGACATGGGTGACGCCCAAAGCACGCTGGAGCTGGTCTACGAGCTGCGAGCCAGCGCGATGACCGAAATCGCCGAAAAGGTGAGCACCGCGCTCGGCGACGTCGGCTCGGAGAAAGCTACGGCGGCGATCGCCAACCAGATGGAGAAGCTATTGGCGAGCGACGTCCTCTACGCATCTGTCGTCAGCCCCGAGATCGATGCCGTGCTAGCCGACAACGGGATCGAGGGCGAGGACGTACCGGAGAGCGACTTCGTCCCGGACGGCGCCGAATGGCTCGACGAAGACGCGGTCAGCGAAGCGCTCAGCTCGGTCAGTGGGTCGAGCACGGGCTCCGAGACTCCCGGTGTGCACGGGCTGGGCCTGCTCGGAACCAGCGCCAACGGCACCGAACTGACGCCGGAAGGCACCACGCCGGTGGTCGCAGAAGAAACGCCGGAAGTCGAAGTCGAAGTGCAGAACCAGGGGGAATCGACCGAGAACGGGGTCACGGTCACGGTCACCGTGAGCGGCGGTGCGACCTTGCAGCAGGACATCAGCAGCATTGAAGCCGGGGCGACGGAAACGGTGACGATTCCGCTGACGCCAGCGCCCAAAGGAGAAGTGACGCTCGAAGTGGACGTGGAGCCGGTTCCCGGTGAGGAAGTGTCCGAAAACAACGAAGCCAGTTACACCGTCGTCTTCGAATAACGCATGCGGATCGCCTTTCTCGGGCCGGCCGGCACCTTCACCGAAGACGCCTTGCACGAGGCGCTGCCGGCGGGCGAGGAGATCGAGGCGCTGCGCACCACTACCGTCCACGACGCAATTCTCGCGGTCGAGCGCAGCGAGGCCGAGCGGGCGCTGGTGCCCTTCGAGAACTCGATCGAGGGGTCGGTGCGCAGCACGCTGGACACGCTTGCCTTTGACACCGAGCGGGTGACGATCGCCGGCGAGCACGACTTCCGCGTCCATGCTCATCTGATCGCACGAGAGGGGATCGAGCTGGAGCAGATATCGGCGATCCTCTCCCACCCACAGCCGCTTGCCCAGTGCGCCGGCTTCCTGCGCGAGCACCTGCCCGGCGTCGAACGGCGCAGCGTCAGCAGCACGGCGGAGGCCGTGCGCATGGTCGGCGAGTCGGTGCGGCCCTGGGCCGCGATCGGCGCGCGCGCCGCGGCCGAGCTCTACGGCTGCACGGTTCTGCGCGAGGGGATCGAGGATGAGGCCGACAACGTCACCCGCTTCGTCTGGATCGCTCCGTCCGATACCCCGCCGGAGGGGGAGGGGCCGTGGCGGACCTCACTCGTCTTCTCCGAGCTCGGCGCCGATCATCCCGGCGCGCTGGTCGAGGCGCTGCAGGAGTTCTCCAGCCGCAACGTCAACCTCAGCCGGATCGAGTCGCGGCCGCTGCGTCAGGGCCTGGGCCGCTACATGTTCTTCTGCGACCTCGAAGGGGCGGTGACTGACCCGTTGATCGCAGAGGCATTGGAAGCGTTGCGCGCCAAGGCCGAGTCTGTGCGAATCCTCGGTTCTTACCCGATCGGCTAAGGGGGAGGGGATGTCTCCCGCCCGGACTCGCTCGCTTCGCTCGCTCTGAGTATCCGCCCGTTCGGGAGACATCCCCTCCCCCTCTCCCAGCCTGCGTAGAATTCCCGAGCAAGATGGCACGTGTGCTTGTCTTGAACGCGACGTATGAGCCGATCAACGTCTGCACGTTGAGACGCGCTGCTGTCCTGCTATTGAAGGAAAAAGCCGAGCTTTTGGAGCGGCGCGAGGGGGCGATCCACTCCGAGCACATGACGCTGGAGCGACCCGACGTGATCCGCCTGGTCAGCTACGTGCGGGTGCCGCGCGAGGCGCACAGGCGCAAGATCACCCGCCGGGCGGTGCTGGCGCGGGACGCCTGGACCTGCCAGTACTGCGGCTCGACCAAGTCGGGGTTGACCGTCGACCATGTGATCCCCCGCAGCAGGGGCGGCAAATCGGTCTGGGAGAACATCGTCGCCGCCTGCGCGAGCTGCAACCGGCGCAAGGGCAACCGCCTCCCTCGCGAGATCCAGATGCACCCGAAGAAGTCGCCGAAGGCTCCAGGGGCCAGCATCTTCATCCAGGTTGCCAGCCCGAACATCCCGCCTGCTTGGCAGCAGTACTTACCCGTCGCTGCCTGACGGTCCCCAGTTTTCTTCGCTCGTTCGGCGTCGGGCAGGTACGCCCGCTCTGAATTCCTCGTAGAGCGAATGCCTCTCTCCCCTCTGGCGTACTCGCTCAACCACGCCTTCGGGGGGCGCTCCCACGGCGACCTTCATCGCCGGTATCGACGATGCGAGCAATGACCGCAGTTGCAACGTAGATGCGATCCTCGGCCCGAAGAGGGTTAGATTGAGGCTTCCTGGCAGTGCAGCAGAGGGTGCCAAGATCCCTTGAAAGCCGGCCCGACGGAGGCGTCTCCCCTCCTCCTGACAGCGCGCAAAGTCGTCGTCGATCAGGGCATCGGGTGCGAAGCCCGCCTCTTCTGCTTTCTGAAAGCTGCCGTAATCGGCAATCCAATGCACCTGGACTTCAGCAACCCAAATCGGCATGCGGACGAGGGCGACCTCCGACTCGGTTCGGAGACCTTCGGCGCGGATCAACTCTGCCCAGGCTCCCTCGACTGACGCGCTCAGATACTGAGTTGGACCGTCGCCTACGCGATGCCAACGGCCAGGTTCGGAATTCGGCCTCACCCAGAAAGGCGTGTCGTAATTCGAATAACGGAACGCGACTTCGTCGAACTCCACGGGCTTCGGGGTTGGCTCAGGAGGCATGCTGGGCCCGTCCCCGACGTGAGGCGAGCATCAACCCCTGCTCGTATTCCGGATCGTCCAGTACATCGATAGGCGCATGGCCATCCAGGTCGGCCCGCTGTCTGTGGAACCAAGCCACGACTCCCTCTGGGGTCCACGCTCGCCAGAGCAGAGCAACCAGACGAGCGACAAGCTGGAGACGGCGGGATGGGATCCCCCCCTCGGCCTTCGCTAACCGCTGAATCTGTCTTTCGCCGACACCTACCAATTCTCCCAGCTGCTTGCGCGTAATCCCGGGAAGCTGTTTGTGCAGACCGTCGAGAAGCTCTTTTGCACTCGTTTCACTGCCGTCAGGCTGACCATCGAGGGCGTCGCGGACTATGTGCCTTACAGCCTCGGCATGAACAACGAACGCATCGACGCTGTCCAGCGGTCGCTCCTCGTCTAAATCGTTGAGAGCCTCGAGCCCATTGATGATGTGGCCGCGAATCTCGGCAAGAGCCTCGGGGTCGAGATCGGGCGGAAGGTCCTTGTGGACCTGCGAGGACAGTCGTTGCGCAGTATCGACAAATCTCTCCACATAAGCGGAATCGATTGGATGCTCGGGCGTTTCGCTCGCGGCTGCGGTGGTCGCGAGATCCTCCTGAAGCGCCGCTTGCCAGCGCTCAATCTCGTTCTCTAGCCGCTCAAGCTGCTCTCGATCTGGCTGAGACAGAAGGGCGGGCATGTCACCTCCTGGTCACTGCTCCATGTCCGGGTCATGTCGCACTAACCGACATGATAGCGACAAGCAAGAATTGATGCCAAGGAAAGCCCCTTGGCCCTACTCGCTGCTTAGCTCGTCCTGCTGGGGGGTGTCCCCGTTGGTCGGCGGCGATTCGCCTGACTCGACCACCAGGGCGACGGCGCTGATTCGATCGTCGTCCTTGATGTTCATCACCTTCACGCCCTGGGTGGGGCGGCCCATCCGCGAGATCCCGCTGGCCGAAGTCCGCTGCACCATCCCGTTCTGCGAGATGAACAACAGCTCCTGGTGCTCGCGCACGATCAGGGCGCCCGCGAGACCGCCCTTCTTCTCGGTCAACTTGGCCGTGAAGACCCCTTTCGTGCCGCGACCCTTGCGCGGGTACTCGGAGATCGAGGTGCGCTTGCCGTAGCCGTTCTCGGTAACGACGAACAGCTCGGTGTCGTCGCGGGCGACGTCCATCGCCAGCACTCGGTTCGGCTCGCCGCTGACCTTGGCGCTCACGTTCATCCCTTTCACCCCCGAGGTGTCGCGCCCCATCGGGCGCGCCTCTCCCTCTGAGAAGCGCACGGCGTGGGCCGACTTGGACACCATCAGGATGTCGTCCTCGCCAGAGGTCAACCGCACCTGCACCAGCTCGTCGCCGTCGCGCACCTTGATCGCGATGATCCCGTCGGCGCGGATCGGCGTGTTGTAGGCGAGGAACTCGGTCTTCTTGAACTGACCTTTGGCGGTGGCGAAGGCGAGATACTTGTTCTCTTTGAAGTCCCGGGTCGGGATCACCGCCATCACGGTCTCGCCCTCGCGCAGCGGCAGCAGGTTTACGAGCGCACTCCCTTTCGCCGTCCGCGAGCCCTCTGGCAGCTCGTAGACCTTGAGCCGGTAGACCTTGCCCTTGTTGGTGAAGAAGAGCAGGTAGTCATGGGTCGAGCAGATGTGGAGGTGGGCGATGTAGTCGTCCTCCTTCATGTTCATCCCCATCACTCCCACGCCGCCGCGATGCTGCTGGCGGTAGGTGGCAAGCGGCAGCCGCTTGACGTAACCGGAGGCGGTCAGTGAGATCACCATCTGCTGGTCGGCGATCATGTCCTCGATCCCGACGTCGCCCTCGAAGTGGGCGATTTCGGTCCGGCGCTCGTCGCCGTAGGACTCGACAATCTCCGCCAGCTCCTCCTTGACCAAGCCCAACACTTTGGCCTCGTCGCCGAGGATCGCGCGCAGCTCGCCGATCCGCTCCATCAGGTCGGCGTGCTCGGCGCGCACTTTGTCGGCCTCCAGCGCGGTCAGGCGCTGGAGGCGCATGTCGAGGATCGCCTGCGCCTGCTCGCGTGAGAGCTCGAATTTCGCGATCAGGCCCTCGCGCGCCTCGTCGGGGTCGGCCGAGCCGCGGATCAGTTTGATCACCGCGTCGAGGTTGTCGAGGGCGATCAGCAGCCCCTCGAGGATGTGGGCGCGGGCCTCGGCGCGGCGCAGTTCGTACTGGGTGCGGCGGGTGACGACCTCGCGCTGGTGCTGGACGTAGTACTCGACCAGCTCGCGCAGCCCCAGGGTGCGCGGCACCCCGTCGACCAGCGCGACCATGTTGATGCCGAAGCTGGTCTGCATCCCGGTTTTCTTGTAGAGGTTGTTGAGCACGACCTTGGCCGGATGGCCACCGCGCTTCAGCTCGATCACCAGGCGCATGCCGGAGCGATCGGTCTCGTCGCGCAGGTCGGAGATGCCCTCCAGCTTCTTGTCGCGGACGAGGTCGGCGATCTTCGTGATCAGCCCGTTGTCGCCGCCCTTCTTGACCATGAAGGGCAGCTCGGTGACGACGATCGCGTCCTTGCCCCCCTTGAGCGGCTCGACGTGGGCGCGGGCGCGGACCTTGGCCGTGCCGCGCCCGGAGGCATAGGCGTCGCGGATCCCCTCCAGGCTCATGATCCCGCCGCCGGGGAAGTCGGGGCCCTTGACGTGCTCCATCAGCCCGGCGAGGTCGATGCCGGGATCGTCGATGTAGGCGTTGACAGCGCCGGCGACCTCGCGCAAGTTGTGCGGCGGAATGTTGGTCGCCATCCCGACCGCGATCCCCGACGCCCCGTTGACCAGCAGGTTCGGGAAGCGCGCCGGCAGGATCAGCGGCTCCTGCGTCGATTCGTCGTAGTTCGGCCCAAAGTCGACCGTGTCGGCATCGATGTCCCGCAACAGCTCGGTTGCCAGACGGCCGAGTCGCGCCTCGGTGTTGTGGCTGACGAAGCCGTTGGTCAAGAAGGAGTGGTCATCGGTGTCGACTCGCAATGAGTAGACGGCCTGCACTCCGGCCGGCTCGACCGAATCGACCGTGGCGTAGAAATAGTCGCCGGTGACCAACGGCTCGACCACATCACGGACCTCCGCCGACGCGATGCGCTCCATGATCGCCGTCCCACCTTGCTCCCAGCGCTCAATCCTGTCCACGTTGTGACGACGAAGCCAGTCGCGCTCGGTCCACCTCGAGCCGCAGTCTGATCGGATGTAGTCGGCTACGTATGGGACATGGTCATGGCTCAAGGAGCGGCTGGCAGCTGGGATCGTTGCGAGATCGCTTTCCAACTTCGCGTGCTTGACGCCTAAAAAGCCGACCTCGCGTGCGAACAACCGAGCATCCCGGCGGTTGCTGATGACCACCTTGAACTCGCCCTTTTCGTAGCGGCAGATTCGTGAAACGACACCGCTCTCGAGAAGGAGAAGCTGAACATCACGCGCCAACTGCTCACTGTAAGTCGAGTAGGAGACTTGGATCGAGTTGCGCGGGAGCAGAGAGGACGACCCGTCACCCGTAAAGAGAGCACGCAGAAATGCTCGCTTAAGCGGCCCAGTCGATTGCCAAACGAACTCAGGCACCTTCTTCTCTCTCGCCTTGCCGGACAGCGACGCAAGCGGGCTCTCCCTCAGAGACGCCAGATTCTGGACATCGAGCTCATGAAGCAAGCTCCCCGAGGCGATGCGGCGCGAATACACGTAGCGAGAGCCGCCGACCACCGAGTCATAGGCAGCGAGAACCGCGTCGAAAAAGTCTTTATCAACGTTGTTGAAGCCTGCGCGCTCGTCGCTGATCCAACCCTCGGACACGAATGCTCCAGCCAGAAGAGCTAGCTGCTCGTCGCGCTCCGAAAGTTCCGTGCCGTCATCCTCCTCCCGAAGGGTGCGCGAGATGAGAACTCGATCGTCGGGCTTGATCTCCTCCAGAAGCTTCCAGAGAAAGAGCGGTATTCCAGCCATATCCACCAAACAGAGAACGGGATGGTTGTGCGTTCCCGTCAGCTCATGACCGTGGGTGGTGCGAAGACGAAGCGTTGGATGGTCGCCCGAGTGGAAGAGCTTCGAGGCGGCGACTGGGCGGCCGAGGCGATCGAGAACCTCCAGATCGATCTCGTTATCCGAGCCGGGCTCGGCATCGGGCACGAGTGAGTCGATGCGAACCGTGCCTTTGGGAGTGGCCACACGCGTATCGCCGCTGACGCAATACCTCATCGCGGCTGCTGGATCGTCGTCGATCGAGCCGAAGTTGCCCTGACCGTCGATCAGCGGGTAGCGCAGGGAGAACTCCTGCGCCATCCGCACCAGCGTGTCGTAGATCGCCGAGTCACCGTGGGGGTGGTACTTGCCCATCACCTCGCCGACGATGAAGGCGCACTTGCGGTAGGGCCGGGTCGGCTGCAAACCGATGTCGTGCATCGCGTAGAGCACGCGGCGGTGGACCGGCTTGAGCCCGTCGCGGACGTCCGGCAGCGCCCGGCCGACGATCACGCTCATCGCGTAATCGAGGTAGGAGGAGCGCATCTCCTTCTCGAGCTCGCGCTCTTCTATGCGCCCCGTCAGGGCCTCCAGCGCCATCAGCCTTCGCCCTTCCTAGACATCGAGGAATTTGACCTCTTTGGCGTTCGACTCGATGAAGGCGCGGCGCGGGCCGACCTGATCCCCCATCAGCATCGAGAAGATCTGGTCCGCGGCGGTCGCGTCGTCGAGGGTGACCCGGGCAAGAGTTCGGCTGGCCGGGTCCATGGTCGTCTCGCGAAGCTGGTCGGCGTTCATCTCGCCGAGGCCCTTGAAGCGGGTCAGCTGCACGCCGTGACGGGCCAGCTCGAGCACGGCGGGGCGCAGCGCCTGGAAGGAGAGCGCGTCCGTCGTGCGTCCGCTGAAGCGAACCTCGAAGGGTGCCCGCCCGACCTGCTTCAGCAGCGCCGCGTGCACCTCGGCGAATTTGCGGTAGTCGTGGTGCTCGAAGAGCTCGCGTGGGAGGCGGTGGGTGCGTGCCAGGCCGCTCTTCCGTTCGATCGCCTTGACCACCAGGCCCGTGTCGGAGTCCTCGATTATCTCGGTCTCGAACGGCTCGCCCTCGGCCGCCTTGCCAGCCAGGACCTTGCGGGCATCGGCGAGCGTCGCCACCTCTTCATCAAGCAGGCTCGACTCCTCGAGGAAGCGCACGGTCTCGTGGCCGAACTCCGCCTGCAGCGAGGAACCCCAGCCCTCGTACTCTTTCGCTCGCCGCGTGTAGCTCTGCCAGCGGCTCTTGCTCAGCTTCGTCGCCTTTCCGCTCGCATCGGCGACCTCGATCTCCTCGAGCTTGTCGCGCAGCAGCAGCTCCTCTAGTTCGGACTCGCGCTCCAGGTAGGTCTCCTGGTTGCCCTGTTTGACCCGATAGAGCGGCGGTTTGGCGATGTAGACGTAACCGGCGTCGATCAACTCGGGCATCTGGCGATAGAGAAAGGTGAGGACGAGGGTGCGGATGTGGGCGCCGTCGACGTCGGCGTCAGTCGCCATGACGATTTTGTGGTACCTGGCGTCCTCGAGGTTGAACTCTTCGTGGACGCCGGTGCCGATCGCCGTGATCAGCGCCTGCACCTCGTTGTTTGCCAGCACCTTGTCGATGCGGCTCTTCTCGACGTTGATGATCTTGCCCCGCAGCGGCAGGACCGCCTGGGTCGAGCGGTCGCGCGCCTGCTTTGCCGAGCCGCCGGCGGAATCGCCCTCGACCACGAACAGCTCGGCGTCGCGTGGATCCTTGACCGTGCAGTCGGCCAGCTTGCCGGGCAGGGTCGAGTTCTCCAATGCCGACTTGCGGCGGGTCAGGTCGCGCGCTTTGCGGGCGGCGTCGCGGGCGCGTGATGCGTCGATCGCCTTGACGATGATCCGCCGCGCGTCGCCAGGGTTCTCCTCGAGGAACTCGGCCAGCTTGCGGTTGACCGTCTCCTCGACCAGGCCGCGGATTGGCGGGTTGCCGAGTTTGGTCTTGGTCTGACCCTCGAACTGCGGGTCGTGCAGCTTGACCGAGATCACCGCGGTCAAGCCCTCGCGCACGTCCTCGCCACCGAGGTTGCCGTCCTTCTCTTTGAGCAGCCCTTTGCTGCGAGCGTAGGCGTTCAAGGTCCGGGTCAAAGCGGCGCGGAAGCCGGAGAGGTGAGAGCCACCCTCATGGGTGTTGATGTTGTTGGCGAAGCTGAAGATCGACTCCTGATAGGAGGCGTTCCACTGCATGGCCACCTCGACCTGGCCCTCCTCCTCTTCGCCCTCGAAGAAGATCGTCTTGCGGTGCAGCGTGTCCTTGTTCTCGTTGAGGTGGCGAACGAAGTCCTCGATCCCCCCCTCGTACTGGAAGCTGACGCTGTTGGTCTGACCACGCTCGTCGACCAGCTCGATCTTCAGGCCGCGGGTGAGAAAGGCGGTCTCGCGCAGGCGCTCGGCCAGCGTCTGGAAGTCGAACTCGACCTCCTCGAAGACCTCAGCGTCGGGCTGAAAGGTCAGCGTCGTGCCGGTCTCCTTCGCCGCCTCGCCCTCGGCCAGCGGTCCCTGCGGTTTGCCCCGCTCGTAGTCCTGGCGCCAGACATGGCCGTCGCGACGGATCTCCAGATGCAGTTTCTCCGAGAGCGCGTTGACGACCGAGACCCCCACTCCGTGTAGGCCGCCGGAGACTTTGTAGCCGCCACCGTCGCCGAACTTGCCGCCGGCGTGCAGCGTCGTCAGCACGACCTCCGCCGCCGGACGCTTCTCCTTCTTCAGTTCTTCGACGGGGATACCGCGACCGTCGTCGGAGACGGTGCAACTGTCGTCGGGGTGAAGCACCACGCGAACCTCGCTGCAGTGGCCGGCGATCGCCTCGTCGACGGAGTTGTCGACGACCTCGTAGACGAGATGGTGGAGCCCGCGGGGACCGGTCGAACCGATGTACATGCCGGGGCGCTTGCGAACCGCTTCGAGGCCCTCGAGAACGGTGATGTCCTTAGCGCCGTAGGAATCGTCTTTTTTCGTCTCGCCGCCGCCGGCGTTCTTGTTCGTCTTGGGCAACTGGTCCTTTCCGCGTCTCACAGAAAACCCCGACCGCCTGACGCACTCGGTACGCCTGGTCGGGGCAGAAGTCGAGTTGACATAAGGATACCAGTTCGATCGCTTGGAAAGGCGGCGCCAAGATTAAGAAATACCTGCAAATCGTGTAAAAAGTCGCTAGTCTCGGTCACCTTCCACACGAAAGCGCAAACTGCGCGGGGCATCGTCGCCGAGCCGCTCCCGCAGACCCTGCTCGAGCCGCTCCCTCATCAGGTCGAGCTCATCCGTCCAGACCGAGTCCACACAGGCGACGGTCACCGTGTCCCCCCGCTCCGACACCGGCTTGGCAACGGCGGCGATCCGCTCGCCGACGACGTCGGTCCAAACCGACTGCACCGCCGCGAGGCGGGTCTTCGGGGCGGCTTGCCGAAGCGCCGAGCGAAAAGCGGTGGAGGCCGGGCGCGGGATGCGGCGGCGGCTCATGCGGCGGCCGCGCGTTCGACGTCGAAGGGCAGTCGCAGCGTCTGCTCCAGCGCCCGGGGCGGGACCGACTCCTCCGCGGCGGCGGTGATCAAGGCCTGGCCGCCGGCGGCCAGGCGCTCGACCAGACGATGGCGTCGCTCCGGGTCGAGCTCGCTCATCACGTCGTCCAGCAAGAGGAGTGGCGCCACCCGGTGCGCCCCGAGCAAGGCCTCGCGCTCGGCGAAGATGAGGGCGAGGAGAGCGGTGCGCTGTTGTCCCTGGGAGCCGTAGCGCCGCAGCGGCTTGTCCCCGGCGGCGATCTTCAGCTCGTCCAGATGCGGCCCCCACGACGTGCGGCCGAGTTTGAGGTCCGCCTCGCGGCGCTCGGCGAGTCCGGAGCGGATCTGCTCGGCCGAGCCGACGGCGCGGGGGGCGTACTCGATCGTTCCTCCGCCCGGCAACCCCAGCTCGGCAGTGGCCACGGCGAATGGCGGTGCCAGCTC
>JBAREU010000048.1:0-1866 GCA_049796515.1 Solirubrobacterales bacterium | reverse complement strand
GACCGCGGCGGCGTGGCTTGCGACCGCCTCGGGCGGCTCGGCGTCGCCCTCGTCGACGTTCGCCACATAGAGGATTGGCTTCGAGGTCAGTGCCTGCAAATTGGCGGGGCCGTGGGCAGCGGCGTCGGGTACCGGCACCGAGCGTGCCGGCTTGCCGGCGGCGAGCGCCTCGACCACCCGCTCCAGCCAGTCGCGCTCGGCGACCGCCTCGGCGTCGCCCGACTTGGCCCCCTTCCGGACCCGGTCGAGCCGCCGCTCCGCCTGCTCGTAGTCGGAGAGGATCAGCTCGGTCTCGATCGTCTCGATGTCGGCGAGCGGGTCGACCCGTCCGTCGGGGTGGGGCACGCCGGAGTCCGCATGACAACGCACGACGTGGCAGATCGCGTCGGTCTCGCGGATCGAGGCGAGGAACTGGTTGCCCAGGCCCTCGCCTTCGGAGGCGCCCTTGACCAGGCCGGCGATGTCGTGGAAGGAGATCGTCGCCGGCACCAGCTCCGAGCTGCCCACCGTCTCGCCGACCTGCCGCAGCCGCTCGTCGGGAACCTGCGCGATCGCGACGTTGGGCTCGATCGTGGTGAACGGGTAGTCGCCGGTCTGCGCCCCGCCCTTGGTCAGCGCGTTGAACAGGGTCGACTTGCCCGCGTTGGGCAGCCCGACGATCCCGACCTTCACAGCGAGAGGGGAACGATCAGGCCGAGACCGACGCCGAACGCGGCGCCGACCAGGACATCGGATGGATAGTGCATCCCCAGGTAGGGACGGCCGAGCGCGAGCGCGAGCGCCAGGACGAAGGCGAGCGCCCCGAGCGGCTCGACCCGCGTCATCGCGGTCGCCACAGCAAACGAGGAGGTCGCGTGCGCCGAGGGAAAGCTCAGCGAGCTGGGGGCGCCGCTGAGCGGCGGCAGGCCTTCGAGCACCGGCCGCGGACGCCTGACGATCAGCTTGACCACGTAGTTGCACCCGATCGCGATCGGCCCCAGCGCCGCGCAGATCAGCCAGGCTTCGCGGTTCGAGCCATCGAGGACAGCGAGCACGACTCCGATCGCAAGCCAGATGGCGCTGTTGTTGCCGGCCCTGCCCAGCAGCATCGCGGCGCGCTCGATTCCGGGGGAGTGTCCCCGGGTTCGCATCGCGCGCAGCAGTCTGAGGTCGGCGGTCGGCACTGGCGGGGCAGGATAATCCGCTCTCGATGCCTTTCGTCCCCGGCTACACCCACACCCCCGGCCATCACTGCGGCTCGACCGCCCTGCGCAACCTGCTCGCCTTCGACGGCGTGGAGATCAGCGAGGAGATGGCGTTCGGCCTCGGCGCCGGCGCCTGCTTCTACTACGTGACGATCGAGGACGCCTCGCCGACCCGCTGGTTCAACGGCCGCACCGCCCGCCTCGAGGAGAACTTCGACGAGCTGACCGGGGCGGCACTCGAGCTGCGCACCTTCAAGTCCGGCGACGACGGCGCCTGGGCGGCCGCCAGCGCTGAGGTCGACGCCGGCCGGCCGGCCCTCCTGCTGACGGACCTCTACCACCTCGACCACTACGGCAACTCGGCTCACTTCCCGGGGCACGCCGTGGTCCTCGCCGGCTACGACGAGGAGGTGGTCTATCTCTCCGATACCGGCTTCGAGCAGTTGCAGACGACTCGACTGGAGAACCTCGACCGCGCGCGCCACAGCGATCACCCCGCCTACCCCCTCGCCGGCCACATGTTCACCGCCTCCGGCGAGACCGAGCCGGCGCAGTTGCGCGCCGCGATCCCGGCGGCGATCGAGCGGGCCGCGAACGCGATGGTCGAGCCCGAGTTCCGCGACTTCTCCGGCCTCGACGCGGCCCGCCGCCTCGCCGCCGAGGCCGGCTCCTGGCCCGAGGT
>JBAREU010000047.1:0-1653 GCA_049796515.1 Solirubrobacterales bacterium | reverse complement strand
CTCCTGCACTGTGAGACGAAGGGATCCGCCGGGGTCGCCGAAGCCGCGGGCATGGCGGCCCGGGACGCTCTCGCGGCGGCCCAGCGGTGGCTCGACGACGAGACCAAGGCGGGCTCGCGGCTGGTTTTGATCGCGCGGGGCGCGATGGCGGCGACCGAGGGCGAGTCGCCGGATCCGGCGGCCGCGGCGGCGTGGGGCTTCTTCCGATCGGCCAAGTCCGAGCACCCCGACCGCTTCGCCCTGATCGACACCGACGGCAGCGAGGCCTCAGAGGCGGCCCTGGCGGCCGCACTTGAGCTCGGCGCCGAGGAGCCCGAGCTCGCCCTGCGCGAGGGAGTCGCCCTGGCACCCCGGGTGATGCGGGCGAAGGACCGAGAGGACTCGCTGATCCCGCCGTCGGGACCGTGGCGGCTCGACGCGCTTGAGCGTGGCACCCTGGAGAGCCTCGCCCTCGCGGCCAGCCCCGAGGCCGCCGAGCCGCTCGGCCCGACCGAGGTACGTGTGCAGGTGCACGCCGCCGGGCTCAACTTCCGCGACGTGCTGATCGCCCTCGGGGTCTACCCGGGCGAGGCGTCGATCGGCAGCGAGGGCGCCGGGGTGGTCCTGGAGACCGGCGCCGAGGTCACTGACCTCGCCCCGGGAGACCGCGTCATGGGCCTGATCCCACGGGCATTCGGCCCGCTGGCCAGGGCGGACCGCGGCATGCTCGTGCGGGTGCCAGAGGGCTGGTCCTTTGAGCAGGCGGCGGCGATGCCGATCGTCTTTGCCACCGCTCATTACGGCCTGATCGAGCTCGCCGAGCTAAAGGCAGGGGAGAGGGTCCTGATCCACGCCGGCGCCGGCGGGGTCGGCATGGCCGCGATCGGGATCGCCAAGCACACAGGCGCCGAGGTCTTCGCCACCGCCAGCCCCGCCAAGTGGGAAGTGCTGGAAGCGATGGGGGTCGAGGCGGACCACATCGCCTCCTCGCGCGACCTCGATTTCAAGGACAAGTTCCTCGGGGTTACCGACGGCGAGGGCGTCGACGTCGTCCTCAATGCCCTCGCCGGCGAGTTCGTCGACGCTTCGCTCGCGCTGCTGCCGCGGGGCGGCCACTTCCTCGAGATGGGCAAGACCGACGTCCGCGAGCCCGGGGAGGTGGCGGCGGAGCACGAGGGCGTCGCCTACCGCGCCTTCGACCTCTTCGAAGCCGGATCGCGCACCGGCGAGATCCTCGCTGTGGTGGCGGATCTGCTCGACCAGGGAGCCCTAAGCCACTCGCCGACGACGGCATGGGACGTGCGCGAGGCGCCGCGGGCCTTCCGCCACCTGCGCGAGGGCAACAACGTCGGCAAGGTCGTGCTCCGGGTGCCGCGGGCGATCGACCCCGAGCGCACCGTGCTCATCACCGGCGGCACGGGAGGGCTGGGCGCCCTCATCGCCCGCCACCTCGCCGAGGTCCACGGCGCCCGCCACCTCCTCTTGGTCAGCAGGAGGGGTCCCGAGGCCGAGGGGGCCGCCGAGTTGAAGCGCGAGCTCGCCGAGCTGGGGGCGGAGGCGACGATCGCCGCTTGTGACGTGTCCGATCGTGAGGGGCTGGCCGAGCTCCTCGCCTCGATCCCCGCCGAGCACCCTCTGGGCGCGGTGATCCACTGCGCCGGTGTGATCGCCGAC
>JBAREU010000046.1:0-5695 GCA_049796515.1 Solirubrobacterales bacterium | reverse complement strand
GGGTCGACTCGCTCGCCGACCTGCGCGAGGCGCTGGCGATGGAGGAGCTGCCGGTGCGAATCGAGGGCTTCGACATCTCGAATCTGGGAGGCGAGCATACGGTCGCCTCGATGGTCGTCTTCGAGGGCGGCGCGACGAAGAAGGCGGACTACCGGCGGTTCCGGGTGCGGGGCGAGCGCCGCAACGGGTCCGACGACTTCGCTTCCATGGAGGAGGTGCTGGAACGTCGGGTCAACCGCTACGAGGAACAGGTCGACCTCTCCCCGCACGACGGCAAACGCGACGAGAGCTTTGCCGCACTGCCTTCGCTGGTCGTGATCGATGGCGGCAAGGGTCAGTTGGGCGCGGCGATGCGGGCACTGCGGCCGTTCGTCGAGCGCGGCGCCACCGTGATCTCCCTGGCCAAGCGCAAGGAGGAGGTCTTCGTTCCGGGCAGGTCGGCGTCGATCGATCTGCCCGCCGAGTCGGAGGCGTCGAAGCTGCTGCAGCGCGTACGCGACGAGGCGCACCGCTTCGCGATCGACCACCATCGCGGCCGCCGCGACCGGGCGATGACCGGGTCGGTGCTCGACGACCTCAAGGGCGTCGGCCCGGCCCGCAAGCGCGCCTTCCTCAAGCACTTCGGCACGCCCGAGCGCTTCCTCGCGGCGAGTCGTGAGGAGCTCGAGGCGGTGCCCGGCGTGCCGGGCAAGCTGGCGCGCGAGATCCACGAGCAGCTCCACCGGACCGGTGGGTAGCGTGGCCGGCGAGGTCGATCTCGTGCTGATCACCGGTCACTCCGGGGCGGGGAAGTCGGAGGCGATCGCGGCCTTCGAGGACGGCGGCTACTTCTGCGTCGACAACCTGCCGCCGCGGATGATCGGCAGTCTCGGCGAGTTGTTCCGCCATGAAGGCAGCAGCGTCGAGCGGGCCGCGGTGGTCTCCGACGTGCGCGGCGGCGAGTACTTCGAGGGCCTGATCCAGGTCTTCGACGAGCTCCAGACGGACGGCCTGAAGCCGACGCTGCTCTTCCTCGAGGCCGACGAGGAGACGCTGCTCGACCGCTACAAGGAGACCCGACGCCGGCACCCGCTCGCCCCCGAGGGGAGGATCGTCGACGGAATCCGTGCCGAGCGCGACCTGCTGGCGCCGCTGCGCGAGCGCGCCGACGTGGTGATGGACACCAGCGGCCTGACCGGTGGCCAGCTGCGGCGGCGGATCACCGAGGAGATGCTGGGTGGCCACGAGAGCGGCAAGCTGGCGCTCACCCTGCTCACCTTCGGCTTCAAGAACGGCCCGCCGCGCGATGCCGACCTCACCCTCGACGTCCGCTTCCTGCCCAATCCCCACTATGTCGACGAGCTGCGCCCGCAGACCGGCCTAGACGAGCCGGTGCGCGCCTATGTCGAGTCCGGCACCCAGGCGGGCGAGTTCTACGGCCGGCTGCTGCCCCTGCTCGAGTTTCTCGTCCCCGCCTACGTCGCCGAGGGCAAGAGCCACCTGACGATCGCAATCGGCTGCACCGGCGGCAGGCACCGCTCGGTGACCGTCGCCGATCGCATCCGCCGTTCGCTGGAGGGACGCGATGGAGTCGTGGTGGGGGTCAAGCACCGCGACCTGAACTCCACGTCCTCGTAGACTGCTTCGGCTTTGTCCACGCCCATCATCTCCGTCCGCGGCCTGCGCAAGAGCTACGGCGACGTTGAGGCTGTGCGCGGCATCGATCTCGAGGTGCGGCGCGGTGAGATCTTCGCCTTCCTCGGTCCCAACGGCGCCGGCAAGACGACCACGGTCGAGATCCTCGAGGGCTACCGCAGGCGCAGCGGCGGCGAGGTCAGCGTCCTCGGCGAGGACCCGGAGAGCGCGGGGAGCGAGTGGCGCGAGCGGATCGGCGTCGTCCTGCAGAGCGGAAAGCTCGAGCCCTACCTGACCGTGGCCGAGTCGCTTGCCCTCTACGCCGGTTACTACCGCTCGCCGCGGCCGGTCGAGGAGGTGATCGAGGCGATCGGGCTCGCCGGCAAGGCGGATGAGCGCGCCGGCCGTCTCTCCGGCGGACAGCAGCGCCGGCTCGACGTCGGTATGGCGCTGGTCGGCGACCCCGACCTGCTCTTCCTCGACGAGCCAACCACCGGCTTCGACCCCTCGGCGCGGCGTCAGGCCTGGGAGGTGATCGCCGCCCTGCGCGACCTGGGCAAGACCGTCTTCCTCACTACCCACTACATGGACGAGGCGCAGCGGCTCGCCGACCGGGTCGCCGTGATCTCCGCCGGCGAGGTGGTCGCCCGCGGGACGCCCGCGGACCTCGGCGACCGCGAGAGCCGCCCGGTGCAGATCAGTTACCGCGAGAACGGCCACGAGGTGCGCCTGGAGACGACGACACCGGTCGAGACGCTCAACGAGTTGACCGGGAAAGCCCTCGCCGAGGAACGCGAGCTGGAGGGGCTCGAGGTCACCCGGCCTACGCTCGAGGACGTCTACCTGGAGTTGACCCGATCGGAATGAGCCTCGTACTCCACCAGCTCCGCTACGACCAGAAGATCTTCTGGCGCAACCCGGCGGCGGTCTTCTTCACTGTGGCCTTCCCCGTGATCCTGCTGTTGATCTTCGCCACCGTGTTCGGCGACCAGACGATCGATGTGGCGGGCGGGATCGAGATCACCACCTACTACGTGCCCGCGATCATCACCCTCGCCGTGGTCTCGGCGACGATGCAGACGCTGGCGATGTCGCTGGTGATCGCCCGCGAAGAAAGCCGCCTCAAGCGCGGTCGGGCGACGCCGCTGCCGCCCTGGGTCTTCATCGTCGGGCGGGTCGGCAACTCGATCGTCGTCGCAGCGCTGATGCTCGCCTTGGTCTCTGCCCTCGGCAGAGTGCTCTACGGCGTGCCGATTCCCTGGGAGCGGGCGCCGGAGCTGCTCGTCGTGTTGGTCGTCGGGGCGGCGGCCTTCTGCTGTCTCGGCATTGCCCTCACCGCGGCGATCCCCTCACAGGACGCCGCCGCGCCGATCGTCAACGCATTGCTGCTACCGCTCTACTTCCTCTCCGGCGTCTTCATCCCCGACGACGAGCTGCCCGCCGGGGTGATCGACTTCGCCAACCACTTCCCGATCCGGCATTTCTTCGAGGCCTTCTTCGACGCCTATGTGACCGGCTCCGGCGCGGCGATCGCCTGGAACCATTTGGCCGTCGTCGCTGCCTGGGGCCTCGCCGGGCTCCTCCTCGCGATCCGCTTCTTCCGCTGGACCCCGCGCAACGGCTGAGGAGGGCGGCCGACCCGACGCCGGGTTGCCCGTATAGCCTCCGGGCCCGATGTTGCACCACGTTCTTTTAGAGGTCTCCAACCTCGAGCGGAGCGCGTCCTTCTACGACGCGCTGCTCGCGCCGCTTGGCTGGCGGCGCCATTTCGAGGAGGACGAAACGATCGGCTGGGGCATTGCCAAGCCGGTCTTCTTCATCGCGGCACACCACCCGCCCAAACCGGGTTTTGGCTTGCTCAGCTTCTCCGGACTGGGGATCGTCGCTGTCAAGGCGGCCTGGGAGCAGGGCGTGGGGGCGGGCGGCAAGCCGGTCGGCGAGCCGGGTGAGCGGCGCTCGCACGGATCCGGCTCCTACTCGGCGTTCCTGCAGGACCCGGATGGGTATGAAATCGAGGTGACGATCGGCAGTGACTAGCTTGAGAGAGACACGACACCAGGAGGAAATGACTTCATGGCTGTGAAGGTCGGTATCAACGGCTTCGGCCGCATCGGGCGCAACCTCTTCCGCGCCGCCCACGCCGCGGGTGCGGACCTCGACTTCGTCGCCGTCAACGACATCACCGACACCGGCACCCTCGCCCACCTGCTCAAGTACGACTCAATCCTGGGCCGCTTCCCGGGCGAGGTCGAGGCGGGGGAGGGCTCGCTCTCGGTCGATGGCAAGCCATTGAAGGTGCTCTCCGAGCGCGACCCGGCGGCGCTGCCCTGGGGCGACCTCGGCGCCGACGTGGTGATCGAGTCGACCGGGCTCTTCACCGGCCGCGATGATGCCGCCAAGCACCTTGATGCGGGCGCCAAGAAGGTGATCATCTCCGCTCCCGCCAAGGACCCCGACATCACTGTGGCGCTCGGCGTCAACTTCGAGAGCGACTACGACAAGGACAAGCACCAGATCATCTCCAACGCCTCCTGTACGACCAACTGCTTGGCGCCGCTGGCCAAGGTGCTGCACGAAGCCTTCGGGATCGAGCAAGGGTTGATGACGACGATCCATGCATACACCGCCGACCAGCGCCTGCAGGACATGCCGCACAAGGACCTGCGCCGGGCGCGCGCGGCGGCGATCAACCTGATCCCGACGACGACGGGCGCCGCCAAGGCGGTCGGCCTGGTGCTGCCGGAGCTGAACGGCAAGCTGAACGGCTTCGCGATGCGGGCGCCGGTGGTGACCGGGTCGGTCGTCGACCTCGTCTTCACCCCGTCGCGGCCGACCGACCCAGAGGCGGTCAACGCCGCCGTCAAGGAGGCGGCCGAGGGCCCGCTGAAGGGAATCCTCTCCTACACCGAGGACGAGATCGTCTCCACCGACATCGTTGGCGACCCGCATTCCTCGATCTTCGACGCCGGCCAGACGATGGCGATTGGCGACGGCAAGATGATCAAGGCGGTCTCCTGGTACGACAACGAGTGGGGCTACTCGAACCGCTGCGTCGAGCTCGCCGGCAAGGTTCTTTGAGCGCCGCCTGGAGGGCGCGGTGAGCTTCTCCAAGGCGAGCGTGCGCGATGCCGACGTCGCCGGCAAACGGGTGCTGGTCAGGGTCGACTTCAACGTGCCGCTCGACGACGGCCAGGTCGCCGACGACACGCGGATCCGGGCGGCGCTGCCGACGATCGAGTTGCTGCGGGACCGGGGTGCCGCCCTGGTCCTCGTCTCCCACTTGGGGCGGCCGAAGGGCAAGGTCGACCCGGCGCTCTCGATGCGGCCGGTGGGGGAGCGGCTGGTCGAGCTGCTCGGTGCCGGCGTGAAGCAGGCGCCCGCTGTCGTCGGCGGGGACGTGGAGACGATGGCGGCGGGGCTGAGCCCCGGCGACGTGCTGCTGCTCGAGAACGTCCGCTTCGAGCCCGGCGAGACCGAGAACGATCCCGAGCTGGCCGAGGCGCTGGCGGCCCTCGCCGACCTCTACGTCAATGATGCCTTCGGCGCTGCTCATCGCGCCCACGCCAGCACCGAGGGCGTTGCCCACCGCCTGCCCGGCTACGCCGGGCTCTTGCTGGAGAGCGAGGTGAATGAGCTGACCAAGGTGGTCGAGTCGCCCGAGCGGCCGCTGGTTGTCGTCCTCGGCGGGGCCAAGGTGAGCGACAAGGTCGGCGTCATCGACCGCTTCCTCGATCTTGCCGACAGCATCCTGATCGGCGGCGCGATGTGCTTCAGCTTCTTCCGTGCGCAGGGGATCGCGACGGGCGACTCGCTGGTCGAGGAGGAGGGTGTGAAGCTGGCCGAGGAGGCGATGCGCAAGGCCGAAGGCTCCAAGTGTGAGCTCGCGCTCCCGGTCGACCTGATTCTGGGCAAGAGCTTCGACGCGGCGACCGAGCGGCGCGAGAGCGACGGCGTCGAGGTGCCTGACGGCTGGATGGGTCTCGACGTCGGGCCGCGCACCGCCGCGGCCTACGCCGAGGCGGTCGCCGCCGCCGGCACGGTGTTGTGGAACGGACCGATGGGCGCCTTCGAGCTGGAGCCC
>JBAREU010000045.1:0-9290 GCA_049796515.1 Solirubrobacterales bacterium | reverse complement strand
GGTCGTCGCGGCTCGCCGTCTCCCCCATCCCGGCCAGGACCGGCGCGACCTCTCCCAGCGCGCGGTCGCGCTCGGCCGGCGAGGAGACGTCAGTCCGGTCGAGCACCAAGCCAACCTGGAAGGCGGGAAGGTCGACCGCCCCGTCGACCAGGGCCCGGAAGCGCTCTGCGCCGCCCTCCGTCGCGATCATCTCGGCCGGATCCTCACCCGCCGGCATCGCTGCCACGCGCAGTCGCATCTTCCGCCCCGCGGCGACCCGTTGTGCCCGCAGCATCGCCTCCTGGCCAGCGGAGTCGGCGTCGAGGGCCAGTACCACCTCATCCACCATCCCCGAGAGGGCCGCCACCTGCTCCTCGGTGATCGAGGTGCCCATGACCCCGACCGCCTCCTCGATCCCACCCTGGCGCAGCGCCAGCACGTCGGTGTAGCCCTCGACCACGACGACCCGGCCACTCCTCGCGATCGCCTCCTTGGCGAGGTCGATCCCATAGAGCATCTGGCTCTTGTGGAAGAAGTCGGTCTCGGCGGTGTTGACGTACTTCGCCCCCTGGTCGGAGCGCATCGCCCGCCCGCCGAAGCCGAGCGTGCGGCCGCGACGGTCGCGGATCGGGAACATGATCCGCTCGCGGAAACGGTCGTACTCCCCCCCGCTCCGCCCCCGCTGGGCCAGCCCGACCGCTCGCAGCTCCTCCACCTTGAAGCCCGCCCGCTGCCCGCGCAATAACACCGTGTCCCAGGCGCTCGGCGCATAGCCGACCCCGAAGGCCCGCAAGGTCTCCTCCCCCAACCCGCGCTCGCCGAGATAGGTACGCGCCTTGCGCGCCTCCTCGGAGTCCCACAGGTACTGCGCGTAGAACGCCGCGGTGCGGTCGAGTAGCTCGCCCAAGCGACGGCGTTGCTGCCGCCGTGCCTCCGCCCGTGGGTCCTCCTTCTCGCGCTGCAGCTCGACCCCGTAGCGATCGGCAAGCAGCTCCACTGCCTCGGCGAACCCAAGCCCCTCCTTCTCCTCGACGAACTTGATCGTGTCGCCACCGACGCCGCAGCCGAAGCAGTGGTAGAGCTTTTCCTGCGCGTCGACCGAGAAGGACGGCGTGCGCTCCTCGTGGAAGGGACAGAGGCCGACCCAGCGGGCGCCCTGGCGGCGCAGGTCGGTGTGGGCGGAGACGACCTCGACGATGTCCGCCGCCTGCTTGACCCGCTCCAGGCTCTCCTCGGAGATCAGCGCCATCAGAATCGCGCCGCCTCGGGCACGGTGAGCTCGGCGAAGCGGGCGATGCAGAAGCGGTCGGTCATCCCGGCCAGGTAGTCGGCGACTCGTTGGCACTTGCTCGCCCCGGGCTCGCCCCTAGGCACCTCCTCGGGATGCTCCATGTAGTGGTCGAAGAGGCCGCGTATCGCCCGGCTCGCCCGCTCGTGCTCGCTGCGAGCCTCCTCGCCCAGGTAGACCCGGTCGAACATGAACTTGCGTAGCCGCAGCATCGCCCCGCCGACCTCTTCGCTCTGCTCGATGTCGCCCGCCGCGTTGGAGCGATCGACGATGTCGCGCACCAGCGTGTCGATCCGCGCCGATCCGCTCGGGCCGAGCAACTCGATCTCCGCAGCCGGCAGGTCCTCGGACCGCAGGATCCCGGCTCGTAGCGCGTCGTCGATGTCGTGGTTGATGTAGGCGACGCGGTCGACCAGCTTGACGATCCGCCCCTCCAGCGTCGCCGGGCGATCCGAGCCGGTGTGATTGAGGATGCCGTCGCGCACCTGCTCGGTCAGGTTGAGGCCGTGACCGTCGCGCTCCAGAACGTCGACCACCCGCAACGAGTGCACGTTGTGCTTGAACCCGGTCCCGCAGCGGTCGCGCAGCGCGGCGTCGAGCGCGTCCTCGCCGGTGTGGCCGAAGGGCGGGTGGCCGAGGTCGTGGCCGAGCCCGATTGCCTCGGTCAGGTCCTCGTTGATCCCGAGCGCCCGGGCGACGGTGCGGGCGATCCCGCAGGCCTCCAAGGTATGGGTGAGGCGAGTGCGGTAGTGGTCGCCTTCGGGCGCGATGAACACCTGCGTCTTGTGCTTGAGGCGACGGAACGCCTTCGAGTGGACGATCCGGTCGCGGTCGCGCTGAAAGGGGGTGCGCAGTGGGCTGTCGGCCTCCTCACGCTGCCGATGCGCAGGGTAGGAAGGCGTCCCCAGGTCGGAGAGAAACTCAGCCTCCCAAGCTCGTACGCGGTCCTCAAACGTCGCAGTGACTGGCACCAGCCGATCCTACGCCGCGGCGCGCAATTGCACGTGCGCGTGATGCTCCAGCGTCTCACCGATTGCCCGCTCGGCCTGGCGCAGCTCGCGCTCGCCGGTGTCGGGCGCCTCCGTCAGCGGCTTGGCGATCGCTTCGACCATGAAGCGGTGCGCCTCCTCGGAGAGGGGAAAGGCGCCCGCTTCGCAGCTCGAGCAGACGACCCCGCCGGCGGCGCCCGAGAAGCCGACCAGGTGCTCGGCCTCGCCGCAGCGCGCGCAGGAGGCAAGCTCAGGCGAGAAGCCCGCGGCGAGGGCGAGCTTGAGGCGGAAGGAGAGCGCTGCCGATAGCGATGCAGCCGTGGGCACCCCCGGGTCGTCGAGTAGCGAGAGGTAGCGACAGAGCAGGTTGTAGGCGGGTGGATTGGGCTCGGCCGAGTCGAGCAGCCGCAGCACCGCGTCGCAGGAGCGAGCGGCGGCGGTGAGCGCCGCACCCGAAGCACGCAGACGGGGGTAGCCGTCGACGGTGGCGGCCTGGGTCACCGTGAGCAGCTCACCGCGCCCTTCGTGCAGGAGCAGGTCGAGCCGGAAGAAGGGCTCGAGGCGGCCCCCGAAGCGCGATTTGGGACGCCGCGCGCCCTTCGCGATCGCGCCCATCCGCCCTCGCTCGGCCGTGTAGAGATGGAGGATGCGGTCGGCCTCGCCGTAGCGGATGCTGCGTAGGACGACTGCCTCCGTCTTCAGGGTCTTGCCGGCCATAGCCGATTTACGATGAACGAGATACCGGACGGCGACGCCGCCGCGGCCTGCGTCTCAGCTTCACCTGGCAGGCCGGACAGAAGTAGGTCGAACGCCCGGAGACGACGATCCGCTCAACCGTCCCGTCGCAGCGTGGGCAGGGCTCGCCCTCGCGGGTGTGGACGAGGAACTCGTCCTGCATGCGGCCCTTCTCGCCGCGCCCGTCGCGGTAGTCATCGATCGAGGCGCCACCGCCGTCGATCCCCGCCTCCAGCGCGGCGACGACCGCGTCGCGCAGCGCCCCGAGGTGCTCCGGCTTCATCGAGCCGGCGGGCGAGAGTGGGTGCAGGCGGGCGCGGAAGAGCGCCTCGTCGGCGTAGATGTTGCCGACCCCGGCTATTCCTTTCTGGTCGAGCAGGAAGGACTTGAGCGGCGCCGTGCGACCGGCGGCGATCTCGCCCAGCAGGCCCGGCGTGAACTCGGCCGAGAGTGGCTCGACTCCGAGGCGCTCGAAGCGTGCGTCGAGTGCCTCGTCGTCGATCAAAAAGGCCTCGCCGAAGCGGCGTGGGTCGGTGAACCAGATCTCGCGACCGTCGTCGAGGACGAAGCGGGCTCGCAGGTGACGCTCTGAAGTCGAGCGCTCGCCCTCGTACAGCCGCATCCCCGCGGAGGGGTCGAGCTTGTCCTCCCCCTCGACCAGGACCAGGTTGCCCGTCATGCGTAGGTGCATGACCAGGGTTTGGTCGCCGCCCAGCCCCAGCAGCAGGTACTTCCCGCGTCGCCCCAGCCGCTCGATCGTCCTGCCGGACACCGCCGCCTCCAGCTCGGCGGGCGGCGTGGGGCGGCACCAGCGCGGGTCGAGCACCTCCAGCGACTCGATCCGCCAACCTTCCAGCTCAGGCTCGAGCTGGCGGCAGACGGTCTCGACCTCGGGCAGCTCGGGCATCTCCCGGTTCTATCAGCCCTCTACAGCGCGGGGGTGGGCATCGAAGTAGACCTCCTTGAGGCGCTCGCCGGAGAGATGCGTGTACATCTGCGTCGTCGCGATGTCGGCGTGGCCGAGCATCTCCTGCACGGCGCGCAGGTCGCAGCCCCCCGCCAGCAAGTGGGTGGCGAAGCTGTGGCGCAGGGTGTGCGGGCTCATCTGCCCGCCGAGGCCCACCTCACGGGCATGGCGCTGGACGATCTTGTAGAGGCCCTGGCGGCTGAGCGGGCCGCCGCGAAAGTTGACAAACAGTCGCACCTCATGGCGTTCGCCAACCAGCTTCGGCCGACCGCCGCGCAGGTAGGCGGAGATCGCCGCGATCGCCTTGCGCCCGAGCGGCACGATCCGCTCCTTGGAGCCCTTGCCCCGAGCCCGCAGCAACCCCTCGTGCAGATCGACGTCGGTCATCTCCAGGCCGATCGTCTCCGAGGCGCGCAACCCGCACGCGTACATCACCTCGAGCAGCGCCCGGTCGCGCAGCGCCGTCGGCTCGCTGCCGCGCGGCGCCGCGAGCAGCTTCTGCACCTCGGCGTAGTTGAGGACCTGGGGCAGCTTCTTCGCCCGGCGCGGCGCGCTCAGCGCTGCGGTTGGGTCGTCGCCGATCAGCTCGTCGCGGCGCAGGTGCTTGTAGAAGGAGCGCAGGCAAGCGGTCTTGCGGTGCACCGTCGCGGCGGAGCAAGCCGGGCGGCCGTTGCCGGTGGCGAGGTCGGCGAGGAAGTCGCCGACGTCTGCCGGGCGCACGACGAGGGCGTCGAGGTCGTGCTCGACGAGGTACCCGCCGTACTGGAGCAGGTCAGTGCGGTAGGCGTTGAGGGTGTTGCGCGAGAGACCGCGCTCCAGCTCCAGGTAGGAGAGGAAGTCGAGGACCAATCCCTCGAAGCGGGCATCGGTTGCTGGTGGCGGCGCGACGGCAACGGCCATGCGGGGTCGTTCTCCCGCGCCGGCCTCATTCCTCGTGGCGCAAGAGGACGCCCGCGGCGAGCGGCGCGGCGAAGAACAGCGGGTCCTCTTCAATGGTCCGGCCCATCGTCCGAGCCGGAAGGCGGGAAGCCGCGTAGCCGGCGAGGTCTGGTGAGGCTTCGTGGAACCTGTGGCGGTCGCCAGCCGCCTCAGCGAGCCTTGCTGCGATGGCGGGATGATTCGCCGGCATCGGTACCTCGACTCCGCCCAGCAGCAGTTCCAGGACCGTAAGCGTGTGGTGGCTTACGCCCTGGTGGCGCTCGCGGGGGTCGGCCTCCGAGAGGCGTGGGGAGAGAAGGGTTGGTAGGCCTAGAGCGAGGGCGGCGTGGGCGCTGTCTAGCGCTGCCATGCCGCCGTGGCCAAGGCGCGTCTCGGAGCCGATGATGCCGGGACCCGGACCAATGAGCGCGGTGTCCCAATCCAGGCCGTGGGCTGCCGCGTCAAGGGCTCCAGCGACGGAGAGCGCCTCGTGCTCGCCGCCATAGGCCGGCGCCACGGTTATGTGACCGCAGAGCAGGCCCTGTTCGCGCAGTTGCTTGACGTCGCGGCTCAACGAACCGGGAAGAGCGCCGCCGGCCGTTTGCACGTAGCCGACCCTTAGGCCGGGCGCCGCCGCCTGTGCCGCCGCCCACGCAGCGGGTGCCAAATGGCCGTGCAAGGGCAGGACCAAGACCGGGATCGCGCGCTCGCTCCCTTCCGGTGTTCCTTTTCCACCTATTTCGTGGTTCGCGAACACCGGAAGCTCGACCGGTTCGACCGGATGCTGAAGCGAGGTGTAGTTGAGCTTGATCACGTGCTCGCGGCTGTCGCCGCTTGCCTCCAAGCCGCGCGTGAGGTTGACGTGGATCACGTCGAAGCCGCCCGAGCCGAGGCCAAGGTCGAGCGCGGCGGTGTTGACGATCACCTCGTCACCCGCGCGCATCTCACCCAGCAGCGCCTCGTCAGCCCAGGCCGGGCGCCGTTCCCCCCCCACCTCAACCGTCAACGGCTCCTCGCCGACAACGACGCCACGGCGCAGCTTCAGTCGACGGCTCACCCTGGGGCGGGCGCCTCGGCGGCCGCAGCGATGATGCCATCGCAGACCTCGAGCATCGCGTCGAGATTGCGCGCGGAGACGCTCTCCTCCGGCGTGTGGTTGGCCTCAGTGCCGTTGGCGAGCAGGACGCAGTCGAAGCCGGCGGCGATTAGCGCGTTGGCGTCGCTGCCCCCGCCGGTTGCCGTCCGCTGCGGCTCATGCCCCGCCCGGCGCAGACCGGCCTCGGCCAGCTCCAGGGAGCGCGACGAGGACGTGATCTCGTAGCCGCGGAAGAGCTCCTCGACCCGCACGTCGACGTCGCAACCGTGCTCACTCGCCCCCCAGGCGCAAGCCTCGGTCAGCTCGCCGGCAACGGCTGCGGCACGATCGGCGCCAAGGCTGCGCGCCTCGGCGACGATCCGGCAGTGGCCGGGGACGACGTTGCTCGAGGTGCCACCGGCGATCTTGCCGACGTTGGCGGTGGTCTCCGCATCGAGCCTCCCCAGTTCCATCCGCGCGATCGCCGCCGCCGCGGCGGCGATCGCGTTGTTCCCGTCCTCGGGGCGGATCCCGGCATGCGCCTCGACGCCGGAGAAGTCGGCGAGGATCTGCTGCTGGGTCGGCGAGCTGACGATCACCTCACCGATAGCGCTGGCGTGATCGAGGACGAAGCCGCAGTCGGCGCGCAACGTGCTCGCGTCGAACGCTTTCGCCCCGCGCAGGCCCTGCTCCTCGGCGACGGTCAGCAGCAGCTCGATCCCCACCGGAGGCGGCTCGGACGTGTGGCGGGCGACCAGCTCCATGAAGACGGCCACCGCGGCCTTGTTGTCGGCACCGAGAATCGTCTCGCCGCGGCTGCGGAAGACGCCTTCCTCGTCGACTACCTCGATCTGGCCTGGGTGGGGGACGGTGTCGATGTGGGCGCAGAACATCGCCCAGCGATCGGAGCGCCCGGGCAGGCGGGCGACGATGTTGCCGGCACCCGCTTCGGCCGGTCCCGCTGCGCCGTCCTCGCTCACCTCCAGCCCGAGCGCCCGCAGCTCGGCGAGGATCGTGTCGGCGACCTCGCGCTCCTCCCCAGTCGGACTGCGGATCTCGCACAACCGAACGAAGGTCTCGTGCAACCTCTCCACGGCGGAACAGGCTAATGGGCGGGAAGGAGCGAGGTCAGCCGGAGTGACGGACGCCGACGTCGCCGCTCTCGACCTCAGCCGACTCCGGCAGCTCCCCGCCTTCGGCCGGGCGCTCGCCCGCGTGGCGGGCAGCGGCGCCGACGAACTCGCGGAAGAGCGGCTCGGGTCGGTTGGGGCGGGAGTTGAACTCCGGGTGGAACTGCGAGGCGACGAAGAAGGGGTGGTCGGGCAGCTCGATCATCTCGACCAGACGCTCGTCGGGCGAGGTCCCGCCGCAAACCAGGCCCTCGTCTTCGAGCCGGCGGCGCAGCTGGATGTTCACCTCGTAACGATGACGGTGGCGCTTGTAGATGACCTGCTCGCCGAAGATCTCACGCGCCCGCGTGCCCTCGTGCAGCTTCACCGGGTCGGCACCGAGCCGCATCGTGCCGCCCATGTCGGAGACTTCCTTCTGCTCGGGCAGCAGGTCGACCACCGGGTAGGGCGTCTCGGGATCGAACTCGGAGGAGTTGGCGCCCTCCATCCCGGCCACGGTGCGGGCGAACTCGACCACGGCGATCTGCATCCCGAGGCAGATGCCCAGATAAGGAATTGAGCGCTCGCGGGCGATCCGCGCCGCTGTCACCTTGCCCTCGATGCCGCGCTCGCCGAAGCCGCCGGGGATCAGGACCCCGTCCACGTCTTCCAGCTTCTCCGGCTCGAAGTTCTCCGAGTCGACCAGCTCGACCTCGACCTCGACGCCGTGATGGAAGCCACCGTGCTCGAGCGCCTCGATCACCGACTTGTAGGCATCGGCGAGCTGCACGTACTTGCCGACCAGCGCGATCCGAACCTTGCCGGCGGCGGCGTCGGCGCGGCGCACCATCGCCTCCCACTCGCTCAGGTCGGATGCCGGCGCCTCCATCCCGAAGTGGTCGAGCACCAGGTCATCGACGCCTTCGGCGCGGAAGACGAGCGGCACCTTGTAGATGTTGTCGACGTCGTGGGCGGAGATAACACCCTCGACCGGGAGGCTGGCGAAGAGGGCGATCTTGCTGCGGATCTCGCGGTCGAGGCGGCCCTCGGCGCGGCAGACCAGAGCGTGAGGCTGGATACCGATCCGGCGCAGCTCGTTGACCGAGTGCTGCGTCGGCTTCGTCTTCAGTTCGCCGGCGTGGCCGACGTAGGGCACCAGGGTCAGGTGGACGAACATGGCGCGCTTCGGGCCGAGGTCGGTGTAGAGCTGGCGGATCGACTCGAGGAAGGGCAACGACTCGATGTCGCCGACCGTGCCGCCGATCTCGGTGAGGACGAAGTCGACCGATTGCGACTCGGCGACGATCAGGATGCGGTTCTTGATCTCGTCGGTGATGTGGGGGATCACCTGCACGGTGGCGCCAAGGTAATCGCCGCGGCGCTCGCGATTGATCACCGTGTTGTAGACCGAGCCGGCGGTGACGTTGGAGGCGCGCGAGGTGTTCTCGTCGGTGAAGCGCTCGTAGTGACCGAGGTCGAGGTCGGTCTCTGCCCCGTCCTCGGTTACGAAGACCTCGCCGTGCTGGAAGGGGCTCATCGTCCCGGGGTCGACGTTGATGTAGGGGTCGAACTTCTGAAGCTGGACCCGGTAGCCGCGAGAGACGAGGAGGCGACCGATCGATGCTGCGGCGATCCCCTTGCCGAGGGCCGAGACGACGCCGCCGGTGACGAAGATGAAGCGCGTGTCTCCTGGTTTGGCCCGACTCATTCTCTGCCGAGCGAGTCTAGCCAGCGCAAGGGCGGAACCGACTCGACCGTCCGCGAAATAGATCGCAACTCGCCGAAAACGGTCAATGCGACGACCGCGGCGAGAGCGACCAGGCGGCCGGTCTCATCCAACGTCGTCAGCAACCAGACCCCGCCGATCGCCCCGATCAGGTTGGAGCCGGTGTCGCCGAGCATCGCTCGCTCGCGCAAGGTGAACCAAGCCCCGACCAGCACCGGACCGACGAAGATCCCGAGCAGCTCCAGCGGGGCGAGAGTCCAGGCGCCCAAGCACAGCCCGGCGCCGAGCAGCGCCAGTCCCTTCTCCGCCCGGCCCGGCCTCAGGTCGAGCAGGTTGAAGGCGTTGGTGGCGAGGATCAGCAGCGCCACGTCAGCCAGGTAGCGCCCCGACTCCAGCCCCCGGCCGGAGACGACGTAGGCGGCGAGGGCAAGCGCCCCGATCGCCTTGATCGCCCCGGTCGAGAGTCGCCTTTCGCGCAGCGCTCGCGCGTGCCCGCGCCAGCCG
>JBAREU010000044.1:0-9580 GCA_049796515.1 Solirubrobacterales bacterium | reverse complement strand
GAGCAGGCCGGCGGGGTGCCGCGCGTGCCGGTGCTGGTCGAGCGCGAGGAGGTCAAGCGGGTCGGGGTGATCCTGATCACCGGCGACCGCGGCCTCGCCGGCGCCTTCAACACCAACGTGCTCCGCGACGGCCTGCGGCTGCGCGACGAGCTGCGCGAGCAGGGGGCCGAGACGGCCTTCTCCGCGGTCGGCCGCAAGGGTGTCTCCGCCCTCACCTTCCGCAAGCAGGAGGTCCGTACCTCCTACACCGGCTTCACCGATCGCCCGGGCTTCGCCAACGCGCGCGAGATCGGCGAGGAGCTGACCGCCCGCTACGTCGACGAGGAGCTCGACCGGGTCGAGCTGGTCTACAACCGCTACGTCTCGCCGCTGACCCAGCACGTCTGGCGGCAGACGCTACTGCCGCTGCAGCAGGCCGAGGTGACTGGCGAGGGCGTCGAAGAGGAGGAAGTCGACGCCGAGGAGACCGAGATCGAGAAAGCGCACAGCCAGGCGCTGTGGGAGTTCGAGCCCGATGCCGAGGAACTGCTAGCGCAGCTCATCCCGGAGTACGTGAACATCTCGGTCTACCGGGCGCTGCTCGAGTCGGCCGCCTCCGAGCTGGGGGCGCGGATGACCGCGATGCGCAACGCCGCTGAGAACGCGGAGACGATGATGGACGACCTGACCCTGGAGATGAACAGGGCCAGGCAGGCGGAGATCACGCAGGAGATCCTCGAGGTTGTTGCCGGTGCCGAGGCGCTCGGCTAGACGAGACTTCAAACAGAAAGTCAGGAAAAGGAACCAATGGTTGAGAGCAACGGAAGCAATGTAGGACGAGTCGAGCAGGTGACCGGCGTCGTCGTCGACGCCGTCTTCCCGGACACGTTGCCGGAGATCTACTCGGCGGTGAAGATCGAGATGGCGGGCGACGAGGACCGCGAGGCGACCGAGCTGGTCTGCGAGGTTCAGCAGCACCTCGGCGATGACCGCGTGCGCACGGTCGCGATGGACGCGACCGACGGCCTGCAGCGCGGCGACAAGGTGATCGACACCGGCGGGCCGATCAGCGTTCCTGTCGGCGAGGCGACTCTGGGCCGCATCTTCAACCTGCTCGGCGAGCCGATCGACCAGGGCGAGCCGGTTGAGGCCGGCGAGCGCTGGCCGATCCACCGTTCCGCGCCCGCAGCCTCTGACCTGGCGCCGACCCAGGAGATCCTCGAGACCGGGATCAAGGTGATCGACCTACTCGCTCCCTATGCGAAGGGCGGCAAGGTCGGGCTCTTCGGCGGCGCCGGTGTCGGCAAGACCGTGCTGATCCAGGAGCTGATCCGCTCGATCGCCGAGGAGCACGAGGGTCTCTCCGCCTTCTGCGGCGTCGGCGAGCGCTCGCGCGAGGGCAACGACCTCTGGCTCGAGATGAAAGAGTCGGGCGTGATCGACAAAACGATGCTCGTCTTCGGCCAGATGAACGAGCCGCCCGGCGCCCGCCTGCGGGTCGCCCTCTCGGGGCTGACGATGGCCGAATACTTCCGCGAGCAGGGTGGGCAGGACGTACTCCTGTTCATCGACAACATCTTCCGCTTCGTCCAGGCGGGCTCGGAGGTCTCGGCGCTGCTCGGCCGGATGCCCTCGGCGGTCGGCTACCAGCCGACGCTGGAGACCGAGATGGGCGAACTGCAGGAGCGGATCACCTCGACCGAGCGCGGCTCGGTCACCTCGGTGCAGGCGGTCTACGTCCCCGCCGACGACCTCACCGACCCGGCGCCGGCATCGGTGTTCGCCCACCTCAACGCGACCACCGTGCTCTCGCGGGCGATCTCCGAGAAAGGGATCTACCCAGCGGTCGACCCGCTCGACTCGACCTCGACGATCCTCAAGCCCGACGTCGTCGGCGAAGAGCACTATCGGACGGCGACCGAGGTCCAGGAGGTGTTGCAGCGCTACAAGGAGCTGCAGGACATCATCGCGATCCTTGGCATCGACGAGCTCTCCGACGAGGACAAGCAGACGGTCTCGCGGGCGCGCAAGATCGAGCGCTTCCTCAGCCAGCCGTTCTTCGTTGCCGAGCAGTTCACCGGCCGCAGCGGCGAGTTCGTGCCGGTTGCGGAGACGGTGCGCGGCTTCCGCGAGATCCTCGACGGCGAGCACGACGACCTGCCCGAGGGCGCCTTCTACATGCAGGGCTCGATCGACCAGGTCACCGAGAACGCCGGCGCGGCGGCCGCCGCCTAGGGAGCCAGCTTGGCCGGCGAGACCAAATTCGAGGTCGAGGTCCTCACCCCCGAGGGAGAGGTCTTCAACGGCGAGGTGAGCCAGGTCTCGACCAGGACCGCCGGCGGCGAGATCGGCATCCTCGCCAACCACGCACCGCTACTGGCGGCGCTGCGCCCGGCCGAGCTGCGCCTCTACGAGGGCGGTTCTGAGCCTCGTCGCTACGCCCAGGCGCACGGCTGGCTGCAGGTGTTTGGCAACCACGCCCGGCTGCTGATAGAGGAGGCGATCGCGCCCGAGGACCTCGACGCCGCCACGCTCAAGGAGCAGTTGAGCGACGCCGAGCAGCGCCTCACCGAGGCCGAGGACGGCAGCGCCGAGCAGCGCCGGGCGCAGAAAGATCGCGACCGCGCCGAAGCTTTTCTCGCGATTGCGCAGGGGTGAGCGGGACGCGCCAGTGCGCCTCCGCGGGAATTGATGTCGCACGCGCTTCGCGCTTAGCGACGAATTTCGAGCGCGGCCTGCGGCCGCGCGATCATCAGATTGCATATCGCCGCTTCGCGACATTCCCGCGGAGGCGCACTGGCGCGTCCCCCACGAGGTGTCGCGCATGAGCGACGAGCTTGTCTCTCTTGCGACGCGGTTGATCGGGTACGACAGCTCCCAGCCCGATGGGGTACTCGAAGCTGCCGGGTTCGTTGAGGGATGGTTGGAAGCGCGGGGGATCGAGGTTGCTACCGAAGAGGTTCGTGGGCTGCCGGTGCTTAAGGGCGAAGTCGGGCCCGCGGACGCGCCCACGGTGGTGTTGCATGGGCATCTGGATGTCGTTCCGGGGCGGCCCGGTCAGTTCGACCCGCAGGTCGACGGCGAGCGGCTCTATGGCCGCGGGGCCTACGACATGAAGGGGGCGCTGGCGGCGATGCTGTTGACCACGGCGGCGATGCGCGAGCAGGAGCGGGTGCGGGTGCGGCTGGGGATCGTTGGGGACGAGGAGTCCGAGGAGGGGGCCGACCGCGGCAGCGACCGCTTGGTCGATGGCGGCTTCGTCGGCGACTTCGCGATCACCGGCGAGCCGACCGACCTGCACATCGGGGTTGAGGCCAAGGGGGTTCTGGCGCTGCGGCTGGAGGTCAGTGGCGTCGCCGCTCACGGGGCGACGCCGTGGCTCGGCGACAACGCCGTTTTGAAGGCGCATGACGTTTTCCGCAGCATCGAGTCGCTACCTTTCGCACGGCACAGCTCGGAGCTGTTCGACCGCCCCTCGATCAACCTCGGCCGGATCCTGGGTGGCGATGCGCTCAACAAGGTGCCCGACAGATGTGCGATCGACGTCGACATCCGCTACCTGCCCGACCAGGACTCGGGAACCGTGCTCGAGCAGGTTCGGGGCCTTCCCGACGTCGAGGTGACGCCGCTCTTCACGCGGCCGCCCGCGGTGGTCGACCGCGACTCTCCCTTCGTGCGCGGGCTGCGCGAGGCGGTCACCGCGCATCACGATGGCGAGCCGATGAGCGTTGGCCGCGACGGCGCCTCCGACGCGGTCTCCTTTCTCCGGGTGGGGGTTCCGGCGGTCGAGTTCGGCCCGGTGGGCGAAGGCCACCACGGTCCAGCCGAGTGGGTCTCGGTCCCCTCGCTGGTCGCCTACCGGCAGGCGCTCGAAGCGTTCCTGCGGGCAATCCCCGACAGGCTCGAAGGCTGAGCCCGAAGCGATGATCGAGGAACCGTTCAAGAAGCCGCCCCCTACGGGCGACTTCGAGCCGCCGCCGAAGCCGAAGCGCTACTGGTGGCGCTTCATGCTGGCCTCGGTCGTGATCGTCGTCGCGACCGCCGGTGCGGTGGCCGCCAGCGGCCTGATCTACATCGAAAGCATCGCCGAGGCGCTCTCCCATAACGACAGGCTGCAGAACAAGGTCGATCGCTTCCTCGCCCAGACCAGCGGAGGCGATGCGCAGAACATCCTCATCCTCGGCTCCGACAAGCGGGCCGGCCCCGAGGAAGAAGCTGGTCGTTCCGACACGACGATCCTGCTACGCCTCGATCCCGACAACGAAGCGATCGCTCTGATGTCGATCCCGCGCGACCTCAAGGTCGAAATCCCCGGGGTCGGCACGGAAAAGTTCTCCTCCGCTTATGCCTATGGAGGCCCGAAGCTGACCCTGCAGGTCGTGAAGGAACTAACCGGGCTGCAGATCAACCACATCGTCAACGTCGATTTCCTCGGCTTCGTCCGCGCCGTCTACGCGATCGGCTGCGTGTACATCGACGTCGACCGCCGCTATTACCACTCCAACGTGGGCGTGCCGCCCTCCGAACAGTACTCCGAAATCAACGTCCAGCCCGGCTACCAGTTGATGTGCGGCAAACGGGCGCTGGAGTACGTGCGCTACCGCCACACCGACACCGACATCGTCCGCGCCGCTCGTCAGCAGGACTTCCTCAACGCCGCCCGTCAGCGGGTGCCGGTCGCCGATCTGGTCCTCGGACGCAACGACCTGATCGAGATCTTCACCGAATACACCACCTCTGACATCAGCGACAAAGAGACGATGCTCGAGGTGCTGAAATTGTTCATCGCTTCGCGCAACGCCGAGATCAACGAGGTCGACTTCCCCGCCGAACTGGGTCCGAGCTTCGTCTACGCGTCGTCGGGCGCGATCGAAGAAGCGGTCGACCGTTTCCTCGGGATCGAAGCCAGCGGTGGTCCCACCGGGACGCTCGACGAGCCGGAATCGAAGGGCGAGAAGAAGGCGAAGAAGAGGAAGAAGGCGAAGGGGGAGGAGAAGCCGAAGCTGAAGACGAAGCCGCCAGGAAGCGACGGTCTGGTGCAGGCTGCCGAAGCCGGCGAGGCCGAGGCCGCCGTAGTCGCCCGCAAGGTGAGCAGTGGTTTCCCCGTTTTCTACCCGACCCGACTCCCGTCAGGTGCCGCTTATGAGGAAAGCAACCCCTATTTCCATATCCAGGACCCGCGCGTCTACCACTTCAAGGACAGCGATGGCAACCGCCATGGCGCCTATCGCATGGTGCTCACCCTGGAACTGCCCGACGGCGTCCACTACTTCGGTGTGCAGGGGATCCAGGGCTGGGAGGATCCGCCGATCCTCAGCGGCCCCAGCATCACCGAAACGATCCGCGACCGCGAGTACGAGATCTTCCTCGATGGCGATCGGGTGCGGCTGGTCGCCTGGCATCGCGGCGACAACACCTACTGGGTCACGAACAGCCTCTTGCGCGTGCTCACCAACGACCAGATGATCGGCATAGCGCGCTCGGCCAAGGTCAAGATCCCGAACGAGAAGGTAAAGAAACGGAGGGCGCTTTGAGCGAAGGCAAAGAGACGATCGGCGTGATCGGCGTCGGCTGGGTCGGCCTGGTCACGGCGGCCTGCTTCGCCGAGCTGGGCCACCCGGTGGTGGCACGCGACATCCTGCCGGAGAAGGTCGCGGCGCTCTCCCGCGGCGAGATCACGATCCACGAGCCGGGCCTCGGCGAGCTGCTTACCCGCAACGCCGAGCGCCTCACCTTCACCACCGAGATGGATGAGCTGCTGAGCGTGGCGCGCCTGCTCTTCGTCTGCGTCGACACGCCGCCGACTCGCTCTGGTGATGCCGATCTGTCCCGGGTCCGCTCGGTGGTCGACGAGCTGCGCGCCGACGGCGACCACGTCCTGATCATGAAGAGCACCGTGCCGGCGGGCACCGGCGAGGCAATCCGTCGCGACGTGCCCGGCCTCTCCTACGTCTCCTGCCCGGAGTTCCTCAAGGAGGGCTCGGCGGTTGAGGACTTCATGCATCCCGACCGGGTCGTGATCGGCGCCGATGCGGGCGACGAGGCGGCCGGCGACGCGGTCGCGGCGCTGTACGAGCCGCTGGGCGGCGAGGCCGTACGCACCGACGTCGCCAGCGCCGAGATGATCAAGCTCGCCTCCAACGCCTTCCTGGCGACCAAGATCTCCTTCGTCAACGAGATCGCCAATGTCTGCGAGGAGGTCGGCGCCGACGTCAGCGAGGTCGCCCGCGGCATGGGCCTCGACCAGCGCATCGGCCACTCCTTCCTGCGCGCGGGCATTGGCTATGGGGGCTCCTGTTTCATCGGCGATGAGACCCTCTTGGTCAGGCATCGAGGCACTGTCAAATTGGTGTCCTTCGAGACGCTCTGGGAGCTCGTGGGAGGAGACGAGGCCGCGGAGGACGGTGAGGCGATCGTCCCGGACGACCTATGGGCTTGGTCGTGGGTTCCCGGTGAAGCAAAGCCAGAGTGGATGCCCGTGTCGGTGCTCACCAGGCGTGCGTACAACGGTGAGATTGTCGAAGTGCAGACGAAGATGGGCCGGCGAGTGCGCGTTACCGCTGATCATCCGGTGATCGTCGGTGACGGCAAGGACGACGAAGTCGTGACCACGATTCGCGCCGCGGACGTCACCGACTCAGACTGGGTTCCGCTTGCCTGTGGAGGAGGCGACGCGTTCTCCCCGGCCGTCTACCCGACCATGGGTGCGCTCGAAGGGGGAATAATACCGGCGGATCAGGTCATCGTCCGCCCCGAGGCGCGCGAGATCGCGGCCTTACGGGGTCGTCCACTCGATGAGCGCATTGCGATCCTCGATCACCCACGAGGGCATGCCCAGCGGATGGGAGACATCGTCCGTTCGGGAGCGCTGCGCCTGCCCGAGGCGTCCGAGGCTGAAATGGATCTGATTGGCGCAAGCCTCGGAACTGCTCGCAATGGGACGTATGTCCCGGAGCGTCTAGCGATGGATGGGGTGTTCTGGCGGATCGTCGGTCTCTATGTGGCCGAGGGTCATGTAGCCGAGGATCGTGGGCGCGGCGACGCGATCCGAAAGCGCATCTCTTGGTCTTTTCACCCGGAGAAGGAGGAGCACTTGGTCAGCCAGGTTGTTGCCTACTGGGAGAGCCAGGGCGTGAAGACGAAGGTCTTCACCTCGTCTACGACTCGCTGTGTCCAGGTCTCCTCCCGGATTCTGGCCACTTGGTGGACGGAGATCCTGGGTCTCGGGCGCAATAGCTACGAGCAGCGAATTCCGAACATGCTCTGGGAGCAATCGCCGTCCCGCAAGTGGGCGTTCCTCTCCGGCCTCTGGGAGGGGGATGGGTCTTGGTCCTTGGTAAATCGGGGACCCAGCGTCACGCTCGACTTTGGCACGGTCAGCGATGAGCTCGCCGACGGTGTTGCCCGCATGCTCGGGGAACTCGGTGTCGTGTGCGCCTGGCGACGCGGTCGGACCTCGAAATCGACCAAGGAGACCCACTGGCTCACGATCAGCGGTGCCGACCAGATCGAGCGGGCGATTCTCCTCGTCCCCGAGGCCCAGCGAAAAGAAGTGATGAAGGCCGTGGAGCGGCAGAGCAAGCGAATCGCCCCAACGGGATACCGCCGCTTCGGAGAGTCGCTGATGGCATGGGTGCGGGTCACGAAGACGGTCGACACCAGGTTCCGCGGACCTGTTTACTCATTGGAGGTGCCTGGATCGCAAACGGTCGCCGTGAGCGGTGGACTGACTCTCCACAACTGCTTCCCCAAGGACGTCAGCGCGCTGAAGATGCTCGCCGGCAACACCGGCTATCACTTCCAGCTGCTCAACGCGGTGATCGAGGTGAACGAGCTGCAGAAGCGACGGGTGGTGCAGAAGCTGCTCGCCCATCTGGATTCGCTGGTGGGGAAGCGGGTCGCGCTGCTCGGGCTCGCCTTCAAGCCGCATACCGACGACATGCGCGAGGCGTCGAGCTTGGTGCTGGCGGCGCGGCTGCAGGGCGAAGGAGCAGAGGTGGTCGCCCATGATCCGGTTGCGGCAGAGGCGGCGCGGGACCTGCTCGACGGCGTCGAGCTGCGCGACTCGGCGCTGGAGGCGCTCGACGGCGCCGATGCGGCGGTGCTCGTCACGGAGTGGCCCGAGTTCGCCGAGCTCGACTGGTCCGAGGCGGCCAGCCGGATGGCACAACCACTGCTGATCGACGGGCGCAACTTCCTCGACTCGGAGACCCTGCGCGCGGCGGGCTTCAAGTACGAGGGAATAGGGCGGGCTGCCGAGACGCTGTCATCCGCCGCGACCGAGTAGATGCAGGCAATCGTTCTCGTTGGTGGAGAGGGCACGCGCCTTCGCCCGCTGACCGAGTCCACCCCCAAGCCCGCGCTGACCCTGGTCGACCGGCCCTTTCTCGCCTACATGATCGAGTGGTTGGCGGGGCATGGCGTCACCGAGGTTGTGCTTGCCTGCGGCTTTCGGCCCGACGTCCTGTGCGAGGCGCTTGTCGGTGAGGAGGAGCGGGCGGGGGTCGAGATCCGTTACGTGATCGAGCCCGAGCCGCTCGGCACCGCGGGCGCGATCCGTTTCGCCGCCGACGCGCTTGGTGACAACCTCGACGATCGCTTCCTGGCGCTGAACGGCGACGTCCTCACCGACCTAGACCTAGGCGCGCTGCTGAGAGCGCACGAGGAGCGCTCGGCGCGGGCGACGATCGCCCTGCACCCGGTCGAGGACTCCTCGGCCTTCGGCCTGGTTCACAGCGGCGAGGGGGGAGAGGTCCTCGCTTTTCTCGAGAAGACCGGCGAGCGAGAGCCTGGCGAGATCAACGCCGGGATGTATGTGCTCGAGCGCTCGGTGCTGGATCTGATCCCCGCCGGCGAGAACGTTTCGATCGAGCGCGAGGTCTTTCCCCGCCTGGTCGGGGAGGGTTTGCATGGTTTGCGCCTTGACGGCTACTGGATGGACATCGGCACCCCGCAGCGCTATCTACAGGCGAGCTGGGACATCCTCGAGGCGCGGGTGGCGACGCGGGTCGAGCCCACGGCGCCGGGCGTGTTGATCGACGACGGCGCGGCGGTGGACCACGGTGCGACGGTTGGGCCGCGCGCAGTGGTCGGGCCGGGTTGCCGCGTGGCGGGCGGGGCGGAGGTGCGCGAATCGGTCCTGCTCGGCGGCTGCGCAGTCGGGGAGGGCGCCCGGGTCGTCGACTCGATCCTCGCGCCGGCGGTCGAGGTTCTGCCCGGCGCAGTCGTTGAAGGTGCCGTGACGGCGGAGGGCGAAAGAATCCCTTAGATGCTCGACGACGTCCTCGCTATTCCCGACCACCTGCGCGACGCGCTCTGGCGGGTCGAATCCGCCCGGCTGGCGCCAAGCGAGTCGGCGGGGTTGCTCGTCTGTGGGGTCGGCGGCTCGGCGATCGGCGGCGATCTGGCCGTAGCGGCGCTCGGTGACCGCCTGACGAAGCCGCTCCTGACGGTGCGCGGTTACGAGCTGCCGAGTTGGGTCACCGCCGAGTGGACGGTGCTCTGCTCGAGCTACTCCGGCGAGACCGAGGAGACGCTCGCCTGCTTCACCGCGGCGGAGGCGCTGGGCGCCCGCCGCGTCGTCGCCAGCACCGGCGGCGCC
>JBAREU010000043.1:0-1554 GCA_049796515.1 Solirubrobacterales bacterium | reverse complement strand
TTCCCGAGCCACGTCCAGATGCGGCCATCCTGGAACCCGACCAGCTCGTTCCAGTTTGCGACGAGTTGTTCGAAGGAGCCGAAACTCAGGGAAGCCTCGCCGTGAAAGCCGTTGAGTTGGGCGGTGTCCTTCGTCGGCGCGAGCAGGAGCCAAACCAGGGGAAGGACGAAGAACACCGCGAAGAATCCGGCGATCAGGAAAGCTGTCACGCGACCGAGCCAGCGGCCCGGCGCGAAGTCAGACCGCACGACCGGTGTTCTAGTCGCGGTCAAAGAGTCCTCCTCGGAAGACGAAGAACGCGGCAAGCCCCGCCGCCACGACGAGCAACATCATCGAGATCGCGGCAGAGCCGTTGAAGTCCGCTTGCGGGCCGAAGGCGGTGACGTATGCGAGTTGATTGAGGGAATAGTGCTTCGGGATCTGGTTCCTGCTCGCCTGGGCGAGGATCTTTGGTTCCGCGAACAGCTGGGTCCCGACGGCGACCGAGATGACGGCCATGTACGCGATCCACTTCCGAATCAGCGGGAGCTGGATGTACCAAGCGGTCTTGATGGCGCTGGCGCCGTCACAGCGGGCAGCCTCCATGATCTCGTCGGAGATGTTGTTCAACGCGCCGTACATGATGATGATCCATCCACCGGCGCCGGTCCAGAACGCAACGACCGTGAAGATCAGGGGCAGGTTGTTCAGGTCGATGGCCTGAACGAAGTTCGTGTACCCGAACCACTTCAGGACGAATGACACCGGGCTGACCGAGGGATTGAGCAAGAAGAGCCAGAGCATGACGCTGGCCGCACCCGCGAATGCGCCGGGGATGAAGAACAGGAAGCGCGCGGTAGAGGAAAGCCACCTGACGCGCACGGCGTGGACGATGAGCGCCAGCAGGGTGACGAGCACGGTCAGGGTCACGACCCAGATCACCAGGAAGGCCGCGACGTGCTGCACTGCCGGCAAGAACCGGAAGTCCCCGACGGCCTTCACGTAGTTGTCGAGCCCGACGAATTGCCCACTCTTGGTGAATGAGAGATACAGGGCAAAGATCATGGGCAGAACGCCGAAGACCAGTAGCAGCAGCACGTAGCCGCTGGAGAACACGTAGGCGGCGAATGCCTGCGCGCTAGCTCCGGTTCGCGGCCGCCTTCGCAGGCGCAAAGGGGCCCACTGCCGCTCCGTTTTGGGGGCGGCAGTGGGCACGATGGCGTCAGTACGAGAGATGGAGCGTTCCTTCGCCTACTTGGTCACGACTGTGAAGCCGTTCACCTGGGCGTCGTTCACCATTCTCTGCTGCCAAGCGCTGACCTGCGAGGCAATGGTCTTTCCGGAAGCAAGAGCCGGATTCACGATCTCCGCCCACGGAGGCTCGGAACTGAAGGGGAGCGTGGCACCCCAGCCCTTCCAGATGTTGTTGGCTGCCTCATCGACGACGTCCTTGAACGTGTCCGAGTTGGCCCAGAAGCCACTACTGGTCTGCGCGTCCAACCACGCACTTGCGGTCGAGGCGTAGGCCGGGAGGCCCGTGATGAGCTTGACCGACTGGGGTCCGCTCGTCACGTA